>QGUS01000007.1 GCA_003242515.1 Actinomycetota bacterium | reverse complement strand
GGACGCTGTTCGTCTTCGACGTGGCCGACGCCCCGGCGTTCTGGGCGGGCGCCACCGCCGACATCGCCCGGAAGGAACGCGAGCGCCTCGTCGGCATGGTCTCTCCGGTCGTGGGGGAGGGCCGGGCGGCGGCCTACCTCGACGACCTGGCCGCCCGGGTCGTCGCGGCGCTGGGCCGGCAGACCCTCGCCACGAGAGAGCTGTCCGCGGTGGTTCCGGGCTTCTCCGACGAGATCGAGGTCGGATCGGGCAAGTGGGTGACCAGGCAGCCGGTCGGCAACCGGCTCCTGCTCGTGCTGGGCATGGAGGGCGTTCTGGTCCGTGCCCGTCCGATGGGGTCGTGGCGTGCCAGCCAGTACCGGTGGGCGGTCACGGAGGAGTGGCTGGGCGCGCCCCTGCCGGAGCTCGACGCGGAGGAGGCCAGGGCGGCGATGCTGCGCCGCTACCTGGAGACCCATGCCCCGGCGACCCTCACCGACATCCGCTGGTGGACGGGCTGGACCGCGAAGGCCGCCCGTGAGGCGCTGGGGGCGGTGGAGGCGGTCGAGGTCGCCCTCGAAGACGGGTCGGTCGCGTACCAGCTGCCCGGCGATCCGGGCGTCGGCCGTGACGCCCGGGGTGTCATCGCCTTCCTCCCGTCGCTGGACTCCTCGACGATGGGATGGAAGGAGCGCGGCTGGTACCTCGGCTCGTACCGCGACCAGCTCTTCGACTCGGTGGGCAACGCCGGCCCCACCGTCTGGGTGGACGGGCGGATCGTCGGCGGTTGGGGCCAGAAGGGGGACGGGACCGTGGTGTACGAGCTGCTCGAGGAGGTCCCGAAGCGCACCGCCGACCGGATCGCCGCCGAGGCAGCGGCGCTCACCGAATGGCTGGGGGAGCGGGTGGTGATGCCCCGTTTCCCGTCACCGCTGGGGAGACGGCTGGCCGAAAGGGCCTAGGCCCGGAGCGGCTCGGCGAGCCCGACGATGATCCCGTCCGGGCCCCGGACGAAGCAGAGCCGATACAGGTCCTCGTACACCACCACCTCCCTCACCAGGTCGGCGCCGAGGGGAAGGAGCCGCTCCAGCGTGGCGTCGAGGTCGTCGACGGCGAACATGATCCGCCGGTACCCGAGGGCGTTGACCGGGAGGTCGCGGGGCGTTGGTCCGACGGGGGCGGGCCGGTGGAACTCCGTCAGCTCCAGCCGGGAGTGGCCGTCCGGGGTGGCCATCATGGCGATCTCGTCCCGAGCGCCGTCTATCCCGATCACGCCGTCCACCCATAGCCCCTCGAGCACCTGCCGCCCTTCCAGGTGCAGGCCGAGGGCGGTGAAGAACTCGATCGCCTCGTTCAGGTCCTCGACCACGACGAGGACGTTGTCCATGCGGAGGACGCCCATCGCGCCACCTTACGCCCCGGGCAGATGAGAAGGGGGCCGGCAGAGCCGGCCCCCTTCTCATCGAATCGGGTCTTCCGATCAGTTGGTGAAGCAGGGGCTCTCGAACGGGAAGTTCGCCACGATGTCCGCCGTGTAGCCCTCGGCCGGCGAGATCAGGCTCAGGCCGTCGGAGGCGTTGGCGTCCGCCTTGCTGATGAAGGTGTGGCGCACCGTGTTGTCGTTCGGGCTGCCCGCGTAGGACCGGGTGGGCAGGATGCCCTCGTAGTCCACGCCCTCGAGCGAGGCCGCGACCTCGGCCAGGTGGGCCCGGGTCAGGTCGTTGTCGGCGATCGCCTTCTCGAGCATGGCCTTGATCGGGTACTGCCAGGTCCAACCGGCGATGTAGGCGCCGCTCGGGCCGCGGTTCTGGCTCGCATCGAACCAGTTGGCCTCGGCGTACTCACGCACCGCGGCATGGCCCGTGCTGTCGGTGTCCCAACCGGCCCACGGGTGGGTGCCCTTGTACACGGCCTCGAGGAGCGGCATCAGCTGCTCGTTGGCCTTCAGGGCCACGTTCCAGGTCGGGCTGGCACCGAGGATCTGGAACGCCTGGTGGCCGCCCTGGAAGACGCCGGCCGCGATCTGGGCCATCTCCACGGGACCGGACACGAGCACGATCAGGTCGGGCTTGTGCTGGAGGATCGTGGCGACCGCCTCGTCCACCGTGCCGCCGGCCGAGATCGGCACGAACGGGTAGATGTCGAACAGCGGGTCGGGCAGGCCCAGCATCGAGGCTGCCATCAGGGCACCGGCGCCGTAGTCGCCGCCGTAGTCGCCCGGGAACCGGACGAGGCCCCAGGTGAAGCTCTCGGGCAGCACCGACGCCATGAACGCGAGGCCGTTCATCGCCTCGAAGCAATAGGAGGCACCGGACTCGAGGATCAGGTCACCGCCCGTGTCCGAGAAGTTCCAGCCGGACCACCAGGTGGCGGGAGCGCCGATCATGTTGTCCTCGGCCATCTTGTCGAGGATGCCCTGCGTCTGCGGGGTGCCCAGGGTCTGGGCGAGCGCTGCGACGCGGCCGCGGATCTGCTCGTAGCCGGTGGCGTGCTCCTCGGCGTTGTAGTGGGCGTCGATGACGTCCTCGTCCCGGATGATGACGTCGAAGCCGTCGAGGCCACCGTTGTCGTTCACACGCTGCCAGAAGTCGCGCTGCGCCGAGGTGAGCGGGACGCCGAGGGCGGCGAACGGTCCGGTCGTCAGGTCCGAGATGATGCCGAGGTAGATACAGCCGTTGCCTTCGTTGACGGCGTCCTCGCACGGGGCGGGGGTGACGCCGACGTCGTACTTGAGCTCCGCCTGCGCTGCGGTGGTGGTGGTGTCCCCACCGCCCTGTGTCGTGGTCGTGTTGCCGGCGGCAGTGGTGGTGGTAGTGCCATCACCGGAGCCGCCACAGGCAGCGATCACGAGGGACAGGGCCACCAGGCCGGTCAGCCATCGTGCCTTCATGTCTCCTACTCCTCCTAGTTGTCCGTGACGGACGCGGCCGTGGTCCGGCCTGCCGCCAACTTTATCCGACCGCTCAATAACTGAACGGCCAAGACTTCCAGTAGTTCTTGATCCGGATCCAGATCCCGTAGAGGCCGAGCGGCTCGAAGATCAGAAACACCACGATGAGGAGGCCGAACAGGATCTCCTCGATGTGGGCCACCGTGGGGAACCCGCCGCCCGGCTGGGTCGAGATGAACGAGAAGACCGGGAAGCCGGCCAGCCACCGGACGATCAGCGGAAGGAAGGTGATGAACGCCGCCCCCATGATCGAGCCCGAGATCGTGGCCACGCCCCCGATCAGGATCATGGCGATGTACTCCACCGAGAGCAGCAGGTTGAAGGTCTCGGGGAGGAGCCGGCCGATCGTGGTGTAGATCAGCGCCCCCGTGATCCCGGCATAGAACGACGAGATCACGAAGGCGATGGTCTTGTAGCGGGACAGGTCGATCCCCATCATCGAGGCGGCGATGTCCCGGTCGCGGATCGCCGAGAGCGCCCGGCCGATCTTGGACCGCAGCAGGTTCTTGGCGGCCAGCCCGAAGACGATCAGCAGGACCAGGGCGAGCAGGAACAGCTTCCTGGAACTGGTCAGCGTTATCCCCAGGACCTCGCTGGTCCGGTCGAAGCGGAAGCCCAGGAGGGACATGACGGGTGTGGGCCGGCCGACGCCGACGCCGCCCGAGATGATGTCCCACTCCCGGAACAGGTGCTCGCCGATGAACACCAGACCCAGGGTCACCACGGCCAGGTACAGGCCGCGGAGCCGGAAGGCGATCGGCGCCACGATCAGCCCGGCGAGCGAGGCCGCGAGACCGGCCAGCGGCAGCCAGATCAGCATGTCCATCTCCAGGCCGAAGAGCATCACCTGTTCGACGAACTGGCCGGTCTGGAGGTCGAACACCCGCCGCACCTCGCCCGCGCCGCCGATCACCGCGGCGGTGAACGCGCCCACGCCGAGGAAGAAGGCGTGGCCCAGCGAGACCTGGCCGGCGACGCCGGTCACGATGTTGAGGCCGATGGCCGCGATCGAGGCGAACAGCGCCGTCGTCAACATGAACAGCGACTCGCCGTCCAGGGAGATGGTCATGATCCCGAGCGGGATGCTCCCGCCGAGGCCGAGCACCGTCACCGCGACGAGCAACACCGCGAACCAGAACCGGGCGACGTTGCTCCGGAAGATGGCGATGTCGGTGGCGTAGTCGGAGATCAGGCCGGGACGACCGAACCTCATACCCGCTCCACCTCCTCGGTCCCGAAGAGGCCCCATGGCCGGACCAGCAGCAGGACGAACATCACCAGATAGGGGACGACGTGGGCGAAGCCCGTTCCGAGGGCCGGTAGCAACGACGGCTGGTAGGTCGAGGTCAGCGACTCGACGATGCCGATGATCAGGGCTCCGACCAGGGCGCCGCCGATCGAGTCGAGGCCGCCGACGATCACCACGGGAAGCGCCTTCAGGGAGGTGACCGCCGCGGTGCGGTCGATGCCGACGCCGGCGCCGATGAACACGCCGGCGAACATGGCCAGCACCGCGGACAGTGCCCAGGAGAGGGCGAACACCGAGGCCACCGAGACTCCCTGGGTGAGCGCAACCTCCTGGTCGAAGGCGGCGGCCCTCATGGCGAGGCCCATCCGGGAGTACTTGAAGAACAGCATCACCGCACCGACCAGGACGATCGCGGTGACGATCGCCGCCACCCGGTGCTGGGCCATCGTGAACGGGCCGATGCTCACCGTCTTGATGCCCCACGGGTCGCCGATCGGGCGGATGTCGATGCCGAGGCCGCCGAGGGCGAACACCGTGAGCACGGTGTTGAGGCCGATGGTCATGATCGCCACCGAGAAGATGGGCTTGCCGACCATCGGCCGGAGGGCCGTCCTCTCCACGATCACGCCCGTCACTGCCGACAGCACCACGGCGATCAGCAGGGACACCCAGAACGAGAGCTTCACCGCGGTGGCGAAGTGCGTGACCCAAAGGGCGCCCAGCAGGAGCAGCGCCGGCTGGGCGAAGTTCAGCACCTGGGTGGACTTGAAGATGATCACGAAGCCCACGGCCACCAACGCGTAGACCGCAGCCAGGGACACCCCGTTGAGCAGGGCCTGGACGAACTGCGTCAATTCAGGCCTCCCCGTACATGTCGGCGATGAGGTCGGCGAAGCGCTCCTCGATGATCTGCCGCTTCACCTTCTGCGTGGCGGTGAGCTCGCCATCCTCGTGGTCCAGCTCCTTGGTGATGAGCCGGAACGCCTTGATCTGCTCGACCCGGGCGAACTTCTCGTTGGTCTCCTTGACGGCCTTCTCCACCAGCGCCACCACCTCGGGCTTCTCCGAGAGGTCCCGGTAGGTGGTGTGGGGGATGCCCTTGCGCTGCGCCCACTCGGAGACCACCTCGTAGTCGATGCCGATCAGGGCGGTGAGGTACTTGCGGCGGTCGCCGATGACGATCGCCTCCTTGATGTAGGGCGACGCCTTCAGCGTGTTCTCGATCTCCGAGGGCGAGATGTTCTTGCCGCCGCTCGTGATGATGATGTCCTTGAGGCGGTCGATGATCTTGAGGTGGGTGCCGTCCACCCACACGCCCACGTCACCGGTGCGGAGCCAGCCGTCCGGGGTGAGGGTTCTGGCGGTCGCCTCGGGCATGTTCCAGTAGCCCTTGAACACCGCGCCGTGGCGGGTGAGGATCTCGCCGGTGTCCGGGTCGAGCTCGACCTCGGTCCCCTCGTAGGGAGTGCCGACGGTCCCCAGCTTCACGTTCCCCGGCGGGTTGGCGGTGGCGATGGCCGTGTTCTCGGTCATGCCGTACGCCTCGTAGATGGGGACCCCCACCCCCATGTAGAACTCGAGGATCTCGGGGGCGATGGGCGCCGCGCCGGAGATGGCGGTGCGGACCCGTCGCAGGCCGGCCCGGTCCTTGAGGGCCCGGAACAGGAAGATCTCGCCGAGGAAGGCGAGCACCCGGGTCAGCGGGCTGTGCCTGCCGTTGCGCGCCACCTTCACCTTCCCGATGTACCGGGCGGCCGCCAGCCACACGGCCGAGTTGGCCTTCTTGAGGAAGGAGGCGGACGCCAGCCGGACCATCGTCGAGGCGTGGATCCGCTCCCAGATGCGGGGGACGCCCTGCATGATCGTGGGCTGCACCTCCCGCAGGTCCTGGATCAGGGTGTCCAGGGACTCGCCGAAGTGGACGGTGGCGCCGGCCCCGATGCCGATAAGCACCGAGAACACCTTCTCGTAGATGTGACAGAGCGGGAGGTACGAGACCAGGAGGTCCTTCGGTCCCGGCGCCGGGCGGACCAGCGCTCCCGGCCCGCAGATCAGGTCGGTGGCGAACACCAGGTTGCCCAGCGAGAGCATGGCCCCCTTGGGCGGGCCCGTGGTGCCGGAGGTGTAGATCAGGTAGACGATGTCGTCCGGCTCGGCCTCGTCGAGACAGCGCCGGACCGCCTCCGGGTACGCCTCGCGGTGCTCCCGGCCGGCGGCCATCCAGTCGTCCCAGGAGACCAGCCGGGGGTCGTCGACCGTGTCCACCCCCCGGTGCTCGATGTAGACGATGTGCTTCAGCTCCGGCAGCTTCTCCGGGGGGATGGCCAGGACCTTGTCCGCCTGTTCCTGGTCCTCGCAGACCAGGACCCTGGAGCCGGAGTTGGAGAGCAGGTACTCGATCTCGGCGGTGGGGTTGGTGGGGTAGAGGCCCACGCAGATCGCTCCCCGCGCCATCGAGCCGACGTCGGTGTAGAGCCACTCGGCGCGGTTTTCGCTCTGGATGGCGACCCGGTCGCCCTTCTCGATGCCGAACGCCATGAGGGCGTGGGCGAAGGTCTCCACCTGGTCCCAGTACTCCGCCCAGGTGATCTCGCGCCAGATCCCCTGGTATTTCTCCCGCAGGGCCACCCGGTTCGGCGTCTGCTCGGCGTGCTCGAGGAGGCGGGCCGCCGGGGTCCGGAGACGCGTCCTTGGCTCGAGGGTGGTGGTCATTCGGTACCTCCCGGGATGGACGCCGACTGATCCTGGCCCAGGTAGGCGCGGATCACGTCGGGGTGGTTCTGGATCTGTTCCGGAGTGCCGGTGGCGATGGGCTTGCCGAAGTCGAGGGCGAGGACCCTGTCGGCCAGGTCCATCACCATGCGCATGTCGTGGTCGACGAGGATGATGCCGATCCCGAGCTCCCGCCGGATGTCGGTGATGAAGCGGGCCATGTCCTCGGTCTCCTCGAGGTTCATGCCCGCCGCCGGCTCGTCGAGGAGCAGGATCTTCGGCTCCGTGGCGAGGGCCCGGCCCAGCTCCACCTTCTTCTGGATGCCGTAGGGGAGCATCGCCACGAAGGCCTTGCGGTAGGGCTCCAGCTCCAGGAACTCGACGATCGCCTCCACCACCTCGCGGTTGCGGACCTCCTCCCGGATCGCCTTCCCCACGCGGAGCATGGCGGCGGGGGAGCCGTAGCGGAGGTGGCGGTGACGGCCCAGCATCAGGTTGTCGAGGACCGTCATCTGCGGGAAGAGCTCGATGTTCTGGAAGGTCCGGGCCACACCGAGGTTGGCGATGCGGTGCGGCTTCATCCCCACCAGCTCCTGCCCGTCGAACCGGATCGAGCCGGTGTCGGGCTTGTAGAAGCCGGAGATGCAGTTGAAGACGGAGGTCTTGCCGGCGCCGTTGGGGCCGATCACGGCGAAGATCTCGCCTTTGCGCAGCGTGAAGTCGAGCCCCTGGATCGCCTTCACCGCCTGGAACGACAGGTGGAGGTCCTCGACCGTGAGGATGGCCTCGTTGCCCTCTGCCCGGGGCAGGACCTCGCCGAGCAGCCGCGCCCTCACGACAACCACCTCTTCTTGCGCCGGTAGTGCTTCACGTTGGCGAACGAGGCGACCTCGTCGCCGTGGAGGCCCAGGTAGAACTCGCGCACGTCCTCGTCCTGGGCCAGCTCGGCCGCCGGCTTGTCCATGACGACCTTCCCCGTCTCCATGACGTAGCCGTGGTCGGCGATGGACAGGGCCATGTGGGCGTTCTGCTCGACGAGGAGCACACCGGTGCCCTGTCTGTTGATCTCAACGATGATGTCCCGGATCTGCTGCACCATGATCGGGGCCAGGCCCAGGCTGGGCTCGTCGAGCAGCAGGTACCGGGGGTTCGACATGAGCGCCCGTCCGATGGCGAGCATCTGCTGCTGGCCGCCGGAGAGGTAACCGGCGGTGGACCGGGCCCGCTCCTCGAGGACGGGGAACAGGTCGTAGACCCGGGCGAGGTTCTCCTCCAGCTCCTTCCGGGCAGTGTGGGCGCCGAGACGCAGGTTCTCCTCGACGGTGAGCTCCCCGAGGATGCGGCGGCCTTCCAGCACCTGGCTCAGTCCCAGCGTCACGACCTTCTGGGGGGCCAGGGTGTGGATCGGGGTGCCGTCGAGCAGGATCTCTCCCTTGGTGACCTCTCCGTTGTGGACGTCGAGCAGGCCGGAGATGGCCCGCAGGGTGGTGGTCTTGCCGGCGCCGTTCGGTCCCAGGAGGGCCACGATCCTGCCGTCCGGGACCTGGAGGGACACCCCTCGGAGCACCAGGATCACGTCGCTGTAGACGACCTCGACGTTGCGAAGTTCCAGCATTCCTCCTCCAACCCCTACCGGGGGTGGGCGGAGCGTAGCGGGGGCGCACCGAGCGTGACGGAGAACCGGAGGGAGAAAAATGCCCCCACTTTCGGCGGGTGCGCGATGCCGCCGCCCGTGGTGACGACCCCCCTGTTCCCGGCTCCGCTCGATGTGCCAGCGAACCTTCGTGACGGGATGCACGGCGCGTTCGCTCGGTCCAGCGCCGGCTGGCGGGTACCACGGAAAAGAGTGACGCCCCCGTGGCCGGGGGCGTCACCGAACCGGTCGAGTGGCGACCTGCTACTGGACCTCGCCCAGATACGCCTGGCGCATCTGCGGGTTGGCCAGCAGGTTGGCCGCCGTGTCGGCGAGCACCAGCTGGCCGGTCTGGAGCACGTAGCCACGGTCGGCGATGGAGAGCGCCATGTTGGCGTTCTGCTCCACCACGAACACCGAGGTGCCGGCCTCGTGGATCTGCTTGATGATCTCGAAGCTCTGGGCCACGAGGATCGGGGCGAGACCCATCGAGGGCTCGTCCATGAGGAGCAGCTTCGGCCGGGACATGAGCGCACGGCCCACGGCGACCATCTGCTGCTCGCCACCGGAGAGCGTGCCTGCCTTCTGGTTCAGGCGCTCCTTCACCCGGGGGAACATCTCGAAGATCTGCTCCATGTCGGCCTCGAGGTTCTCCTTGTCCTTGCGGAGGTACGCGCCGATCTCGAGGTTCTCCCGGACCGTCATCCGCTTGAAGAGGCGGCGGTTCTCCGGGACCATCGAGATGCCGTGCTCCACCCGCTGGCTCGTCGTCCACTTGGTGACGTCGTGGCCGTCGATGAGCACCTGGCCCGAGGCCGGGATCACCATGCCGAGGATCGTCTTCAGCGTCGTGCTCTTGCCCGACGCGTTGCCCCCGAGGAGGCAGACGATCTCGCCCGGGTAGATCTTCAGGCTGACGTCCTTGAGGACGTGGACGGGCCCGTAGTAGGTGTTGACGTTCCTGAATTCCAGTAGGGGAGTGCGTTCGTCGCTCATCAGCCCAGCTCCGTCTTGCCCAGGTAGGCCTCGATCACCTGCGGGTTGGTGGACACCTCCTCGTAGGTGCCCTCGGTCAGCTTGACCCCGTGGTCGAGCACGACCACCCGGTCCGAGACGTCACGGACGACCTTCATGTCGTGCTCGATCATGATGATCGTGTAGCCCCACTCGTCGCGGAGCTGACCGATCAGCTCGGTGAGCTCCATGCTCTCCCGGGGGTTCATGCCGGCGGTCGGCTCGTCGAGCAACAGCACCTCCGGGTCCGTGGCCATGGCACGGGCGATCTCGAGACGGCGCCGGTTGGCGTAGGAGAGCACGTACGCCGGCTGCTGCCACCGGTAGCCGTGGAGACGCTTGCCGAAGAACGACAGGATCTCCTTGGCCCGCTCCTCGATCGCCTTCTCCTCGGCGATGAAGCCGGGGGAGCGGAAGATCGTGGGCAGGATGCTCTTGTGGGTCCGGCAGTGCCGGCCGACCATGACGTTCTCCAGCACCGTCATGTTGGGGAAGAGCCGCACGTTCTGGAAGGTGCGGGCGATCCCCAGCTTGGTGATCTGGTCGGGGCTCAGACCGGCGATCGACTGGCCCTTGTAGATCGCGTCTCCCGTGTCCGGGGCGAACATGCCGGAGATGCAGTTGAAGAAGGTGGTCTTCCCGGCGCCGTTCGGGCCGATGATGCTGACGATCTCTCCCTTGTCGATGTGGAAGTCCACGCCGCTCAGGGCGTTGAGACCGCCGAAGCGCTTCGCCAGCGCACGGGTTTCGAGCAACCGTTCCGCCATCAGCCGGACACCCCCTCCGAAGCGGGCTCCACGTTGAGCCACGCGTCCTGAAGCATCTCCTCCTGGTGCAGCTCCTTGGCACGCCGGGCCTCGGGCCAGAGACCCTCGGGCCGCTTCAGCATCATCCAGATGAGGAGGACGCCGTAGACCAGGAGCTTGTACTCGCCGAACTCACGCAGCAGACCGGGCTGGGTCGGGCCGCCGAGGACGCCGATGAGGACCAGGGCGCCGATCATCACGCCCTTGATGCTCCCCATGCCTCCCACGATCACCACCACCAGGATGATGATCGACTGCATGATCTCGAAGCTGTGCGGATAGATCGAGCCCAGCTTCACGGCGAACAGCGCTCCACCCAGTGAGGCGAGCATGGCGCCCATCACGAAGGCGAGCAGCTTGGTGGTGACGATGTTGATGCCCATCTGCTGGGCGATCTGCTCGTCCTCCCGGATCGCCATCCACGCCCGGCCCACCCGGGAGTCCCGGAGGCGCCACGAGACGAAGGCGGCGAGGGCGACGAACACCAGGGTGATCCGGAACATGGAAGGCGGCTCGATCCCGTAGATCTTCCAGACGGCGAAACCCGGGGAGACCAGCCCGAAGATCGTCAGCGCTGCTCCTGCGACCAGGAGGCCGATGGTCACCGGCTGGCTGTAGGCCCGGATGTCCGACATCTTCCCGGCCGTGATCAGCCGGGTGGCGTTGAGCCGGAGCAGGCCGACGATCAGGGTGATGATCCCGATCGTCGCCAGCACCAGGCCCCACTGCACGATGATGCCGCCTCTCTGCTCGCCGGGGAAGAAGCCGGCCTGGAGGACGCCCTGAGCGCCACCGAACAGCGGTTTCAGCCAGTCGGACAGGAAGGCGATGCGGATGATCTCGCCGAAGCCCAGGGTCACGATGGCCAGGTAGTCGCCACGCATCCGGATGACCGGCGTGCCGATGAACAGGCCGGCCAGGGCGGCTGCGATCAGCACCAGCGGCAGGGCCTGGAAGAAGGCCCACTGCGGCGGGGCGTCGAACGCCGGCGACGCCGGCGAGGTGAAGATCGCCATCGTGTAGGCGCCCACCGCGAAGAACGCCACGTACCCGAGGTCGAGGAGGCCGGCGAAGCCGACCACGATGTTGAGGCCCAGGCCGAGCAGGATGAACAGCCCGACGTTGGAGAGGACCTCGTTCAGATAGAGGCCGAACAGGTTGGGCGCCCAGGCGCCGGCGGCCAGGGCGATGATTCCCAGCACCAGGAACCAGTTCCGGCGGGTGGCCCGGTTCTCCTCGGTCTCGCCCGTGCCGAGCGGGATGCGCTCCCGGATCGCCTTGAACTTGCCCTTGAGCAGGAACCGCAGGGCCACGAAGACGACCGCGAGGATAACTGCGCCCAGCGGCTTGAGGCCCCTGGACTGGGCGTAGAAGAACTGGTCCACGGAGCGCAGGCCGAGCGACCGGAGGATGTCACCGACCACCAGCTCGCCGAAGGCGAACCCGAGGATGGTGACCACCACCGTGCTCACGACCCGGCGCACCACCTGGGGGACCAGGTCGATGCCGCCGCCGATGGCGCCGAGGATGGCGCCGCCGAGGGTCAGCACGCCGAAGCCGTAGCCGACGCTGTGCCCGAAGGACAGCCGCTGCACCAGCGACGGCGAGAGCGCCAGGAGGGTGTCCCGGACGTCCGGCTTGGCGCTGGTGATGACCACCAGCAGCCCGAGCACGGCGCCGGCGATCGCCCCGGTCACGGCACCGGCGGCGATGTCGGCCGGCCGGGCCGCACGGACCGTGGCGCCGTCCGGCACCACCTGCCGGGTGGCCCGGTAGCCGAAGACGACCGGCACCCAGAGGACGAGCACCCAGCCGGAGGTGAGGATCGGGTCGATCACCATCCGGTTGGCGAACGCCTCGAAGAGGCCGACGGCGACGATGAACGAGAGCGCTACGCCGCCGATCAGGCCCTGGCGAACGATCTTGCCCCAATCCATGATCAACCTCTCTCCTCGACCGCCAGCCGCTCACCGAGGAGGCCGACGGGACGGATCATCAGGACGCCGACCAGGACGATGAAGGCGATGGCGTCCTTGAGCTGGGAGGTGCCCGGGATCGTGACGTGGAACCCGGGGAGCACCGTGAAGGACATCACCCCGAACAGCAGGCCCAGCACGACCATCGAGACGTTGGTGCTCGTCTGGGCGATGATCCTGTTGCGGAGCCGCATGAAGCCCCAGGCGGCGATCGCCAGGGAGGCGACGCCGACGACGTAGGCCAGGACGTCCGGGATGGCCCAGCGGTAGGCGGTGAGCATGGTCGGGCCGGCGGCCTCCACCAGGCCGAGCGTCATGCCGCCGAGGAGGGCGCCGGGCAGGTTGCCGATGCCACCGAGCACCGCTGCCGTGAAGGCCTTGATGCCGGGCAGGAAGCCGGACAGGAAGAACACGTTCTTGTAGAGGAACGCCCACATGGCGCCCGAGACGCCGGCCATCACGCCGCCGACCATGAAGGTCATCACGATCGTCCGGTCGACGTCGATGCCCATGAGGGCGGCGATCTCCTTGTCCTCCGCCACGGCCCGGATGGCACGGCCCGTCTTCGACCTCGTGACGAACCACCAGAGGGCCACGACCGCGACCGCCGTGACGATGAACACCGTGAGCTGGCTGGCGTTGATCAGCAGGCCGAGGAAGCTGAACCGCTGCTGCATCGACTCCGGCAGCTCCGGGAAGCGCCGCACCGCCGTGCCGAACAGGCCCGACACGGCGTACTGCAGGAAGAACGAGACACCGATCGAAGTGATCAGCGGGATCAGACGGGGGGCGCCGCGCAGCGGCCGATAGGCGATCTTCTCCACGGTCACCGCCACGGTCGCCGAGACGATCATGGCGGCGAGGACGATGAGGAGCATCGCCAGCGGGGTCGCGTTCTCGAGCAGTCCGTTGCGGGCGGTCCAGTGGGCCATGAACATCGCCCCGAACATCCCGGTCATGAACACCTCGCCGTGGGCGAAGTTGATGAAGCCGAGGATGCCGTACACCATCGAGTAGCCCAGGGCGACCAGACCGAACATGGCGCCCAGGACGATCCCGCCCGTGAGGACGTCTCGCCACTGTGCGCCGCTGATCAGCTCTCCCCGGACCTGGAGGGCGATGGCACCGACCACTGACCACGCCACGAAGAACAACAGGACCACTTTCATGGCGTTGATGAAGACGTCGACGACCACGGTGGGTACGTCCGCCTTCACGCGTCTCTCTTCGAAGTTGATGGTTTCGGTAGCCAAGTGAATCTCCAGTCCGCGCCTTGGAGGTTGCGGCACGATAGCGGACGCGTCGGCGGGTTGTGCCGCCGACGGGGGGATAACGCCCGTCCTGGATGGGTTTTCCAAGTCGGCGGCGCCGGGGCAAGAGAAAGGGGCCCGGCTTGCGCCGGGCCCCTCTCGCGACGATCTACCGATCGGCTATCAGCCGCCGGTGATGATGTCGATCAGGTCGGCGCGGGCGTACCGGGCGACCACCGGGATGGCGGAGATGTCCGTGACGGAGGCATCACCGTGGTGGGCGATCTGGACCCGCTGCGAACCACAGTCACCGAACTCGTCGCAGGTGAGCTTGCCGATCAGACCGTCGAAGTCGGCGACACCGTTCAGGTAGTCGCGCAGGGCCTTCTTGCCGATCCGCAGCACGCCGTCACAGTCCACGACACCGACGTTGGCGATGGCGTCGAGCACCAGCACCGTGGCGTCGTAGGTGTGGGCGTGGAACGGGGCGATCGGGGCCTCGCCGTACTGCTCCTGATATGCGGCACGCATGTCGGCGTAGGTCTTGCCGGTCTTGCTCCGGTTGCCCTCGAAGTCGAGGTCCGGACCGGAGAAGTACATGCCGGCCGACTGCGGGATCTCGACGAAGGTCTGCACGAACAGACCGTCGGCGCCGATGAAGATCACGTCCTCGAGGCCGGACACGTTGCCCTTCTGCTGGATGATCTCCGGGCCACCCGTCTGCGGGAAGATCGGCATGAACACGACCTCGGGGCCGGCGCCCGCGACCTCGTTGAGGAGCGTGGTCTGGTCCTGGCCCTGCTGGCCGGAGGTAGCCGTCTTCAGGACGACCTCACCGCCGAGGTACTCGAACGCGGCGATGAACGCATCCACGAGACCCTCGGTGTAGGGGTCGCCGTCGTGGATGGCGGCGGCCTTGGTCTTCTTCAGGTCGTTGTAGACGTACGAAGCGACCGCAGCGCCCTGGAACAGGTCGTTGTGGGCCGTCCGGTAGTAGCCGTCGTAGTGGTTCGAGCCCGCGTTGCCCTGGAGGTCAGAGGTCAGACCCGGGGCGGTGTTGGAGCCCGAGAACATCACCATGCCGGCGCCGGTGAGAACCGGAGCGGCGGCGTAGGCAGCACCCGAGCAGGTGGTGCCGATGACGGCGACGACCTTGTCCTGGGCGACGATGGCCTGGGCACCGGTCTGGCCACCTTCTGCCGAGCAGGTGTCGTCCTCCTCGCCGGTCTCGACGTCGAAGCCGAGGACCTGGCCATAGTCGGCGACGGCCAGCTCCATGCCACGGACCTGGTCGATGCCGAGGGTGGCGGCGTCACCGCTCAGGGACTGAAGGGCCCGGATCTGGATCTTCTCGCCCGGGGCGAACTCCCAGTAGCCCATCGGGTCCTGGGTCGGGTCAGCGTCACCGCCGCCACCGCCGGTGGAGTCGGTGCCGCCACCTGCAGTGGTGGTCGTCTGTCCTGCTGCCGTCGTGGTGCTGCCGGCGTTGTCACCACCGCAAGCGGCAATGACGAACGCGAGCACCACCATGAGGATCAGCAGGTGCCGCGATCTGGAAATGCGACTCATGTCTTCCTTTTCCTCCGTTTGGGTTGGTCGGAGCGCGGGCAAGCCCGCTCACCGACCCGGGGCAGTGTAACCAGCGGCCTCTGTACGGGGCGTGAAAAGGGCCATGGCTGGGGACGCCGGTCCGAAGCCGCTCAGGCGCCCAGCGCATCTGCCACGGCCCGGCGGACCAGGTCCGCCGTCACGCCGTCGATGCGGATCCGCTTGCGGCGGGCCGTGTGGCCGGAGACGATCTCGACCGCGGAGACGGGCAGGCCGAGCAGGCCGGCGATCTCGGCCCGGATCGCCCGGTTGGCCGCTCCGTCCGCCGCCTTCTCCCGCACCGCCACCTTCACCGCTTCCCCGTGGATGCCGACCACGCCGGCGCGTCGTGCGCCCGGTTGGGCGTGGACCGCCAGCTCGGCACCGCCCGGGGTGTCATGGACCCAGTCGGCCGCTCCCATATATGAGGTCATCCGTCGAGGGTGAAGCCCTCGGCGACTAGCGCCTGCCGCAGGGCCTCGACCGAACGGGGCAGGACCGAGATGGTGAGCACGCCACCGCCGCCGTGCTCGCCGTGACGCAGCTGGATGTCCCTGACGTTGGCCTGGCTGGCCTCGAGGGCGTGGCCCACGCGGGCCAGCTCGCCGGGCCGGTCGAGGAGGACGACGCGGACCTGGGCGTGGTGCTCGCCCAGGGTGGACCGGAGCTCCCGGGCCCGGTCGAGGGAGGCGGCGACGGCCGCCTTGTCGCGGGCCTCGAGGCTCCGCCGGGTGTCGTCGAGTGCGGCCTGCAGCTCGGAGATGGCGGCGACGACCTCAGCGGCGTTGGCCTCCAGCACGTCCGGCCACCAGGAGGTGTCCGAGCTCGCCACCCGGGTCAGGTCGCGGAAGCCGCCTCCGGCCAGCGGCGTCGCGTTGGCGCGGGTGGCCACGGTGACCAGCGCCCCGGCGAGGAGGTGGGGGAGGTGGCTGACCCGGGCCACGGCGGCGTCGTGCTCGGCGGCTGTCATGCGCACTGGGTTGGCCCCGAGGGCGCGGGCCATCCGCTCCACCGCCTGCAGGTCGTCCTCGGCTGCGCCGTCGGCGGCCACGACCCAGGCGGCGCCGTGGAACAGGTGGGCCGACGCGAGGTCGGGCCCCCGGGTCGCCCGCCCTGCAATGGGGGGCCCCCCACCAACCGGGGGGAGTGGCGGGCCCCCTCGACCACCGGCACCTTGACGCCGGCGACGTCGGTCACCAGGGCCTCCGTCGCCAGTTCGTCCAGCGTCCCCACGATTGCGGGAAGGGGGCCGGCGAGGACGACGATGTCGTCGTCGGAGTGGTCCCCGGGGCCGTCGGCGACCCGGTCGAGCGCTCCCCGGCGCCGCGACTCGGTCGAGACGGCGGGGTCGGGGTCCCAGCCCGAGACCCGCCAGCCCGCGGCGCGCAGGCCGAGGCCGATCGAGGTGCCGATCAGGCCGGTGCCGGAGATGAAGGCTCGGTCAGACAACCCGGCGGGGTTGGGACCGTCCCCGTCTTCGTTGGCCTAAGG
>QGUS01000212.1 GCA_003242515.1 Actinomycetota bacterium | reverse complement strand
CCCGCCAACAACACCGCCGCCCGCCTGCGGGAGCCCTTCCCCGTGCTGTACACGGGGACCACCGGCCGGGTCGCCCACGAGTGCATCCTCGACCTGCGGCCGCTGACCAAGGCGACCGGTGTCACCGCCGAGGACGTGGCGAAGCGGCTGGCGGACTACGGCTTCCACGCCCCGACGCTCTCGTTCCCGGTGGCCGGGACGCTGATGGTCGAGCCGACCGAGTCGGAGTCGCTGGCGGAGCTGGACCGCTTCTGCGAGGCCATGATCGCCATCAAGGCGGAGGCCGAGCGGGTCGGTTCGGGGGAGTGGCCCAGGGACGACAATCCCCTCCACAACGCCCCGCACACGGCGGAGGAGGTGTCCTCGGACTCGTGGGACCACCCGTACCCGCGGGAGCTGGCGGCCTACCCGGTCCCGTCGCTGCGGGCCCACAAGTACTGGCCCCCGGTGTCGCGGATCGACGGTCCCGGCGGCGATCGGAACCTCTTCTGCTCGTGTCCGCCGGTCGAAGTCTTCGTCGGCGCTTCGTGACAGACTGGAACGGTGACGACCCTCGAATCCGCTTGACAATCGCGCGGTCGGTGGGATCGTGAACAGGCGCAGGACGTGATCGCGAGGACGAAGCGGTGAGGTTCACCGGACAGATACGCATTCCCGAGATCGACCATCCCGGCGTCCCGGCGACCATCCTGGTCGAGGAGGATCAGCTCGAGATCCTCCTCGAGGGGGAGTCCCTGGGCCGCTGGTCGACGGTCGACATCGAGGCGCGCCGGCTGGTGTCGGCGGCGTTCCAGCTGATCCTCGAGGGCGAGGAGATCACCTTCATCGCCGACGACCCGATCGCCTTCGCCTACCAGGGCGTCGACCATCTCGTCGAGGCGAAGGAGCGGATCGAGTCGCTCGGGGCCATCAAGCGGTCCCGGGCCATCAGGAAGTCCCGCGACGGCGTCAAGCCCTCCCGGATAGTCGAGCTGCGTGAGGCCATCGAGGAGAACCTTGCCGCCGAGGCCGTCCCGGCGCCGAGGATGCCCGAGCCGGCCGAGCCGGTGGCGGCCGCACCCGCCCCCGAGCCCGTGGCACCGCCCGTCGCCGGATCTTCGCCCGAGGAACGGCGACTCGAAGAGGAGTGGCGGAGACTCGAGGAGTTCCGGAGGGATCTGGAGGAGAAGGACGCCCGTCGCATCGAGGCTTTCCGCATCGAGGTGAGCCGCCTCGAGTCCGAGCGTTGGGAGCTGGAGCGGATCGAGTCCGAGCGTCGCCGGCGCTTCGAGGCGGAGATGAACCGTCTCGCCGAGTTGATGGGCCGGCTCGAGGAGCTGGCCGCCCGGGTCACCGCCGACGCCGATCTGGAGGACATCCGTGCCGGGATCGCCGAGATGGAACGGGCCCGCGCCGAGCTCAGCGTGGCCGAGGCGGAGCGGATCGCCGAGTCCGAGCGCCAGCTGGCTGCCCTGGAGGCGATGCTCGACGACGTGATCCCCATGATCACCCCGGAGCCGGTCTCGACGGTGACCACTGCGTCCGAGCCCATGGTGGAGCCGGAGCCCATGCCGGTCGCCGAGCCCGAGCCGATCGTGGCCGGGGCGGAGCCGGTGGCGGTCGCCGAGCCGGAGCCCATGGTGGAGCCCGAACCGGTGAAGGCCGAGTCGCCGCCCGTGCCGGAGCCGGTCCGCGAGCCGGTGCCCCTGGCCCCTGTCGAGCACGAGCCGGTCGCCGTGGCCGAGCCGATGCCGGAGCCGGACGAGCCGGAGGTGGTCGACCTGGACCGTCTGGGCGAGGAGGAGCCGGAGCTGGTCGGAGCCGCGGCGCGGGGTCGCGGCGGGATCTTCGGCGCGGTCAAGGCGGCCTTCACCCGGGGCAACCGGAACCACGTCCACGACCTGGTCAGCGCCCCGGGTGGCCTGGGGATCCAGCGGAAGATCTGCCGCGAGTGCGGCTACGTGTCGATCTCGGCCGACTGACGCTGTCCGGACCGGGCCGGCTCCCACTTGAACAGCTTCACCGCCAGCAGCACCCCGACGACGCCCCACGCCGCCACGATCGCCAGGCGGCCCCAGGGCGAGTCCTCGATCAGCCACGGGATGAACTGGTCCGTGGCCACCTCCACCAGCGGGCCCATCGGGAGCGCCCTCCCCACCGTCTGCAGCCAGGACGGGGCCTCGGAGAGGGCGAAGAAGATCCCGGACACGAAGCTCAGCGGGAAGATCACCGCGTTGGCGACCGCCGGAGCCGCCTTGCCGTTGGGGGCCACCATGGACATCGCCACGCCCAGGGCCGAGAAACAGGCCGCTCCGAGGAGCAGGGCCAGCAGGAGCATCGGCATCCGGCTCCAGGGGATGTCGACGTCGAAGGCGAAGGTCCCGATGACGAACATCAGGACCACCGAGGCGAGCCCGAGCAACGTGGCCGAGAAGACCCTGCCGGCCACGTGCGCCGACAGCGGCATCGGCGTCCCGTACACCCGCTTCAGCACGCCGTTGTCCCGGGCGATGGCCGTCGAGATGGTCAGGTTGGTGAACGTGGCGGTCACCAGGCCGAACACCGCGATGGCCGGGACGAAGTAGTTGGAGAGCGGCGCCCCGTCGCTCAGGGTGTTGCCCCCGACGAAGAAGTTGAGCATCACCATGAACAGCAGCGGCATCACGAGGGTGAAGAACGCCGACACGGGATTCCGCAGCAGGAGCTTGGTCTGCACGACCGTCTCCGCCAGGGCCATCGGGAGCCAGCCGGGGCGGCTCATTCCTCGCCTCCTTCCTCACCCACCAGCCTGAGGTAGGTGTCCTCCAGGGTGGGGCGGCGCACCTCCAGGTCCTCGAGCTCGATCCCGGCCTCGATCGCCATCCCGGTGATCCGGTGGAGCTCCTCGGTCGGCGTCGTGGTCGAGATGGTGACGACACCGTCGTTCGCCTCCAGGCCGAGACGGCGGGCGTCCTCGGCGCGGGCGCGGAACCGGATGGTGGCCGGCCGCTCGGAGCGGCCGCCGATCTGGTCCGGCGTGCCCTCGGCCACCACCCGGCCGCCGGAGATGACGACCACGCGGTCCGCCAGCTCCTGGGCCTCGTCCAGGTAGTGGGTGGTGAGGAGAATCGTCTTGCCGGCCTCGGCCAGAGACCGGATGACGGACCAGGAACGGCGGCGCGCCGCCGGGTCGAACCCGGTGGTGGGCTCGTCCAGGAAGATCAGGTCCGGGTCGCTCACCAGGGCCAGGGCGAGGTCGAGCCGCCTCCGCTGGCCGCCGGAGAGCGTCTTGATGCGGGCGCCGGCCTTGTCGCCGAGACCCACCTGGCCGATCACCTGGTCTACCGGCAGCTTGCGGCTGTAGGGGAGGGCGTGGTGGCGGAGGGCCTCCGCCACGGTCAGCTCGTCCTCGATGCCGGACTCCTGGAGGACGATGCCGATGCGGTCGCGCAGCTCGCGGCCTGCGGTGGCGGGGTCCATGCCGAGGACGCTCACATCGCCCTCGTCCCGGGTCCGGAACCCTTCCAGTATCTCTATGGTCGTCGTCTTCCCCGCGCCGTTCGGTCCCAGGACGGCGACGACCTCACCCTGGTCGACGTGGAGGTCGATACCGTCCACCGCCCGGTTGTCGCCGTATGCCTTGACGAGCCCGCGGACGCTGATGGCACTCACGGCGGGCGACGATACTCTCCCTGCCGTGACTTCGATCAGACCCGTGATCCTCTCCGGCGGGTCCGGAACGCGCCTCTGGCCACTGTCCACCCCGGACCCGCCCCAACCGGCTCCTTTTAAACATCTGACCCTGCCGCCCAAAAAAAAGGGGGAAAACGCGAGTGTTGCCGATATAT
>QGUS01000211.1 GCA_003242515.1 Actinomycetota bacterium | reverse complement strand
CGCCCGGTGATCCGGAAGCGGGAGCCGAGGCAGGCGGCCGCCTCCTCGGGGCGGCCCTCGGCGATGAGGTTCCTGATGCGCATCGACGAGACCACGGCCTCGCCGGTGTGGAGCAGCGGTGCGGCCACGACCTCGAAGCCGTGCCGCTCCCCCAGCTCGCGCAGTAAGGCGACGTCGCCGGAGCGGTCACGACCGAAGCGGTAGTCCTCGCCGACCACGACCTGGGCGGCCCGCATGTGGCCGACGAGGATCTCCGTGACGAACTCCTCGGGGTCGAGGTAGCGGATGTCGTTGAGGTCGAGGACGCCGACCTTCTCGACCCCGAGCGAGGCGAGCAGCTCGAGCCGCTCGTCGATGGTGGTGAGCAGCCGGGGGTGGGTGCCGGGTGCGAGGACCTCTACCGGGTGGGGGTCGAAGGTGAGGACGGTCGGTGTGTTGGAGCGGTCGAGCCGGGCGAGAAGGCTGCGATGCCCGAGGTGGACGCCGTCGAAGACGCCGATGGTCACCGAGGTGGGGGCCTCGGAGCCGGGCCAGTCGTCGGGGTGACCGCGCCAGACAATCATGACGGGAGCACCACCACGGGAGCGGCCCGCTCCCCTCTCCGTTCGTAGACCGCGAGCAGCTCACCGGCCTCGTCGAGCACCCGGTAGGGCTCGCCGGCGGGGACGGCCGCCATGACGGGTGTCCCGACGAGGGGCGTGCCCTGGCGGACGGCGCGGGCGAGGTCCGGGTCGACGACGACGCCGGGCAGGTCGCCGAGCGCGTCGGCCGGCGGGATCAGGTGCTCCCGCCAGGAGTCGAGGGCGCCGGTGGCGATCGCCCGGTCGAGGCCGAGGGATCCGACCCGGGTGCGCCGGAGGGCGGTGAGGTGGGCGAAGCCTCCGAGGGCCCGGGCCATGTCGTCGGCGAGGACGCGCACATAGGTGCCGGAGCTGCAGACCACGCGGAACTCGACCTCCGGGTAGGGGCCGGGGCCGACGGAGGTGATCTCGAGCTCGTGGATGGTCACCGGCCGGGGCTCGCGTTCGATGGTCTGACCCTCGCGGGCGAGGTCGTAGAGGCGGCGCCCCTGGTGCTTGAGGGCGGAGACCATGGGCGGGACCTGCATGATGTCGCCGCGGAAGCGCTCCGCCACCTCCTCCAGGTCCTCCGGGGTGAAGCCCATCTCGACCCGGTCGAGGATGCCGCCGTCGGCGTCGAGGGTGTCGGTGGCGACGCCGAACTGGGCGGTGGCCAGGTACTCCTTGGGCTGGTCCTGGACGAAGCGGATGAGACGGGTGACGGGGCCGATCCCGACCACGAGGACCCCGGTGGCCATCGGGTCGAGGGTGCCGGCGTGGCCGACTTTCTTGATCCCGCTGGCGCGCCGGATCCGGGCGACCACGTCGTGGGAGGTCATGCCGCCGGGCTTGTCGACCACGAGAAATCCCCTGGTCATCGGTAGTCCTCCACCATGGACACGACCTTCTGGATGACCTCCTCCGGCGTCTCGCCGGTGAGGGTGGCCCCGGCGGCGAGACGGTGGCCGCCCCCGCCGAGGGCCCGGGCGAGGCCGCCGACGTCGGTGGCGCCCCGGGAGCGCATGGACAGCTTGATGCGGCCGTCGCGGAAGACCTTGGCGAGGACGGCGACGTCGGCCTCCTCGGCGAGGCGGATCAGGTCGATCAGGTTGTCGGTGTCGCCCCAGTCGATGCCGTTGGCCTCCAGGTCGTCCTCGTGGAGCACGGTGGCGACCACGCCCTCCTCGGGATGGAGGGTGGCCCGCTCCAGGGCGGCCCCGGCGGCCTTCAGGTAGCCGAAGGGTGTCTTCTCGTAGACGTTCTGGGTGATCTTCGACGGGACGGCGCCTGCCTCCATGAGCCGGGCCGCGATGCGGAGGGTCTCCGGCTTGGTGGCCTGGTACTGGAACCGGCCGGTGTCGGTGATGATCGCCGTGAGGAGGCACTCCGCGATCCCGGCGTCGATGGGCCAGCCCAGCTCGCCGAGCAGGGCGTGGACCAGCTCGCCGGTGGAGGCGGATGTGGAGTCGATCAAGGCGACGTGGCCGAAGTCGTCGGGCGAGACGTGGTGGTCGACGACGACGAGGGTCCCGGCCTTGCCGGCGTTGGCGCCGAGCTCGCCGAGACGGTCGGCGGAGGAGCAGTCGAAGACGACCATGACCGCGGGCTCCTCGGGGAAGTCGGCAGGCGGGACGAGGAGGTCGAGACCGGGGAGGAACCGGAGCGGCGGGGCCACGTCGAAGGGGGTGCCAAAGCTGGCGACCACCTCCTTGCCGGCGTTGCGGGCAGCGAGCCCGAGGCCGAGCATGGAGCCGAGGGCGTCGCCGTCGGGACCGACATGGCAGGCGAGGGCGAGCCTGTCGGCGTTGCGGATGGCCTCCGCCGCGGCCTGGAGGGCTCCGGTCACCTGGTCCCCCATGACCGAAGCGAGTTCGCATCCTGTCCCCCATCGCCGCAGGCGAACGGGGGAAAGTGGCAACGCCGGAGCAGAGCGGAGGCCGGGGCATGGAGGGCCATGACACCAGGCAGCCGACTCACTCTTCCTCCCCCAGGCCTCTGAGGATCTCCTCGATCCGGGTACCGCTGACCACCCCCGGGTCCATCTCGAACCGCAGCTGCGGCGTGTACTTCATCCGCACCTGGCTGCCCATGATCGCCCGCAGCCGCGGGGCCGCCCTGTTGAGGACCGCGACCGCCTCCCCCCGCTGCTCCTTGCGGAGGGTGTCGATGTAGACGACGGCGTGGCGCAGGTCGGGAGAGGTGTCGACCCCCGTGACCGTGACGAACTCGAGACGCTCGTCGGACAACCGCTCGATCTCCTCGGCGAGGACCTCGCGGAGGATCGAGTTCACCCGCAGCATCCGCTCGCTCACTCCGGCTCCTCCAGCTCGGTCAACGCCACGTCGAGCACCTCGATCTCGAGGCAGGAGTCAAGGTAGCGACGCAGCCGGCTGATCTGCATGTCCAGGGACGCACCATCGGGGGCGACCACGGCGACGCCGATGCTCGCACGCTGCCAGGAGTCGTGGTGGTCCACCTCGGCCACCGAGTAGGAGCCGAGCTTCTTGATCCCCTCGATGACCGGTCGCAGCACGGCGCGCTTCGCCTTCAGCGACTGCGGTGCCGGGAGATGGACCTCGACCCTGACGGCCGCGACGCGCATCAGGTGCGCGCCACCTCACGGATCTCGAAGACCTCGATGAGGTCGCCTTCTTTGATGTCGTTGTAGCCCTCGAGACCGATACCGCACTCGTACCCGGCCACCACCTCGCGGACGTCGTCCTTGAAGCGGCGCAGCGACGAGATGGTGCCGGTGTAGATGACGACACCGTCGCGGAGGAGGCGGGCCTGGCGGTTGCGCTGGACCACGCCTTCGAGGACGTAGCAGCCGGCGACCTGGCCGATGCGGGGCACCTTGAAGACCGCGCGCACCTCGGCGGTGCCGAGCACCTGCTCCATCTGCTCGGGGGCGAGTTGGCCGACGAGCAGCTGCTCCAGCTCCTCGAGGAGCTCGTAGATGATGGAGTAGGTGCGAATCTCGACGCCCTTCTCCTCGGCCGCCTTCCTGGCCTTGGGCTCGGGGCGTACGTTGAAGCCGACGATCACGGCCTCGGTCACCTCGGCGAGGTTGATGTCGTTCTCGTTGATGCCGCCGACACCGGTGTGGACGATCTGGATGCGGCCGCCCTCCCGCTCGATCTTGCCGATCGAGTCGCGCAGCGCCTCCAGGGAGCCCTGGGCGTCGGCCTTGGCGATGACGTTGAGGGTGGCGTCCTCGGAGCGGAGCTGCTCGAGCAGGCTCTGCAGGCGGTCCCGGGC
>QGUS01000210.1 GCA_003242515.1 Actinomycetota bacterium | reverse complement strand
AGCTAGACCGTTGCTGTGGCCTCGGAATATGTAAAAGAGACAGTGCCCACGGTCGGACACCAGCCATAAACCGTCACTGCCGGCACACCTGGCGCAGGTAGAGTCAATCGACGTGGCCGAGGCGATCATGCAGCTGCAGCTCCAGCAGGTGGCGTACGAGGCCACGCTCGGGGCACTGGCCCGGAGCATCCAGCCCTCGTTGATCGACTTCCTGCGGTAAGCGCTGCCGGTGACCGACGAACCCACCCCCGACGTCCACGCGATCCGGTTCCCGGAAGGGATACCGGGCTTCCCGCATCTCACGGAGTTCACCCTCGTCGAGATCGTCGAGAACGGCGCGTTCCAGCTGCTCCAGTCCCTCGAGGACCCGGACGTGGCCATGGTGGTCTGCGTCCCCTGGCTGTTCTTCCCCGACTACGCACCCGAGCTGAGCGACGACGACCGGGACGCGATCGGGCTGGACCGGCCTGAGGACGCCGTGGTCTTCTGCCCGGTCACCCTAGAGCCGGACGCCAACCGGGTGCACCTCAACCTGATGGGTCCCTTCGTCGTCCACCGGGAGACGCTGATCGGGCGCCAGGTCGTCCTGGCAGAATCCGGCCACCCGCTGCGAGCGACCGTCGACCTGGAGACCGTCTGATGCTGATCCTGACCCGACGAGAGGGCGAGTCCATCCGCATCGGCCACGACATCGTGATCACCGTGGTCGAGATCCGGGGCAACCAGGTCCGGCTCGGCGTCGAGGCGCCACGCTCGATCCAGGTGCACCGGGCCGAGGTCTACGACCAGGTGGTGGAGGAGAACCGCGCCGCCGTCAGCACGCTCGACCGCGCCGCGGAGATCCTCCGCACCCGCGCCCCCTCCCTGGACTCCTGACCTCTACTTGAGCACCTGGATCGCCAGACGGGCGATCTCCGGGTCGAACACCGTCCCCGCCTCCTCCTCGACCCGGTCCAGAGAGTGCCGGTCGATGGCGTCGGCGACCGCGATGAGGCGGGCAGCAAGGGGGATGTCCTCGCCGGCCAGCCCGTCGGGGAACCCGGTGCCGTCCCAGTTCTCGTGGTGGTGGCGGATCGCAGCGGCGACGTCCCACCCGGCGGCACGCAGCGCCTCGCCTCCCAGCATCGGGTGACACCGGTAGGCCTCCAGGGCCTCCGGGTCATCCGGGTCCGGCGAGTAGGCATGGCCCTCCGGAAGCGAGACCTTGCCCACGTCGTGGAGCTCGGCGGCGAGGCGGATGCGCACCAGCTCCCGCCCCTCGATGCCCAGATGCTCGGCGAGCCTGGTCACCGTCGCGGCGACCCTGGCGCCATGCCCCTCCCCCGCCGGGTCCTGCCGCTCGACGAGGCGCAGCGCCTGGTACACGGTGTCCAGCTCCGTGGACGAGGCGAGGGCGCGGGAGAGGTCGTCGGCGTTGACCACGCCGGGGCCCTCGGGGCTCGCCGCCAGGTCGAGGGCACGCCGGGCCAGTTCCATCAGGGTCGACGGCTCGTTGGTGACCTCGGGTCCCACATGACCCATGGCGAGCCCGAGGGAGGTGGTCCGGTCCGGCGAGAACGAGGCCGCCACCGCCGCCAGCTTCCTCCCGAGCTCGTCGGCGGAGCGGGCGGACAGCTCGCGGCCGATGACCCCGTACTCTCCCGGCCCGATCTGGTGGAGCTCCGCGCCGGCGGCACGGCACAGGTCCTCGAACTGCACGTGGATGCGGCGCTCCAGGAGCGTGAGGGCCTCGGAGGAGAGCCGGGACGTTGCCCGCCTCCAGTCCGGGATGCGGACCAGGCCGATCCGTGCGATACCCGCCTGCGTCAATTCGCGGACCCGCGACTCGAACGGGCTCAGCCCGATGGTCACGCCGGCGGCCTGCCGGTCCAGGCGGCGGTCCATCCGCCGCTCGTAGGTCTCGACGAGCGGCTCGTCGGTCGGCCGCCCGGACACCCACTGGAGGATCTGCGCCTCGTTCCCCTCGGCGACGACGGCCCGGGCGCCGGCCATCAGGAACTCGACGGCCAGCGGCTCACCACCGGGGTGGACCAGCACGAGCAGCGGCCGGTCGGGGGCCTGCTGGCGGATCTCGACCACGAGGGCGGCGACGGATCGCCGCCGGGGGATGCGCGTGGAGGCGACCACCACGTCGGCCTCGCCGGGCTCCTCCACCAGGCGGCCGGTCCCGGACTGCTCGAACCGGCGGATGGCGGCCTCGTGCAGCCCGACGCCGAAGACCGCGGTCGCCGGGCCCCCGGCCTCCTCCACCACGGGCTCCAGGTCATCCAGGACGGTGGTCATCGCTGCTCCATCCACACCTCATACGGTCGGCCGGAGCGCCGGATGGTCAAGCTTCCGGGTCCCCGGAGGGGAGCCCGGCACGCCGCTCCACCTGGTGCTCCACAGGCTCGAGGGTGGCCAGCATCCCGCGCACGGCCTTGTCCCCCAGCCACCGAAGGAACATGACGGCCCCCAGCACGGCGACGGCGCGGAATCCGGCCTCGAAGAGGGTCAGGTCGGCCTTGAAGAGGAGCACGGCGATCGGGACCAGGCCGACGAGCCCCCACATGGCGGGCAGACGCTGGATCGGGCTTGACCGCCTCATCGCCGCCCCACCAGGTCACGGACGGCCAGCGCCACGTCGATCGGAGTGGCCCGGTAGGCGGCGCCGTGGCGCCCGTCCATCCCGTACCCGAGGACCAGGCCCATGGAGGATGCGAGCCGGAGCGCCGGGCCGATGCCCTTGCTCCCCACCCAGGAGACCGCGAGCACCTCGTCTCCGAGCAGACCGAGGGTGGATGGCCTGCCGTCGACGACGAGGTTCAGCCAGCGCTCGCCTCGCACCGTGTACACCCAGTCCCGGTCGGACACGCTCACCGGTGCGGCGAAGCTCCCCGAGTAGGGCGCCATCATCGTCGGGTCGACGACCTCCGCGCCGAGCGCCCGGCCCAGGCGGCCCGCGGAGGGGCCGACCATGATCGACGCGCCGGCAGGGAGCGGGCGGCACCACGGGGCGACCGCCCCGGCGATGGCCGCGATCCAGCCCAGGTCGTCCCTCGGGTCGAGGTCCATGACCGCGTCGATGATCGGCCACGGGAGGTCGTGGCGGGACAGCGCGGCGACGCTCCAGTCGACGCTGCCGCTCAGCCGCCACGGGGCGGGGGTCCCGGCGACCTGCGGCGGAGCGGCCGGCGGCTCGGCGGGAGCGCTCATGACGGCCCCCAACGCCTCCTCGCCATCCCGCGCCAGCGCGGCCTCGAGGACCCGTTCGAACGGGGCGCGGGCCTCGCCGCCCGTCGGGACCTCCAAATGGCGCGGGCGCGCCGTGATCTGGACCAGCTCCTTGGCGAAGAACCCGGCGATGCCGCCCTTCTGCACCTTGCGGGCGTCGACGATCTCGGCGTTGGGGCCGAGACGCGCCGAGATCTCCTCGAGGGCCTGTTCGGCCGTGCCGGCCTCGACGGTCAGCGTGTCAGTGTGCGATTGCTGCATGTTCGATCACTCCCTTGGGCTCGACGGTCACGGAAGCTGGGATCTCGGGGTAGGCGACGACGGGGATGTCGATGCCGGCGGCTCGCAGGGCGTTCCGGAGCGGGCGGCGCAGCGCCTGGGCGCAAACGACCGCCGTCTGGCCGGCGCCCTTCTCCGCGAGCACGGCACCGAGCCTCGACACGAGGTCGTGCATGGTCTGCGGGTCGGGCACGAGGAGCACCTCGCCGTCCACCTCGCGCAGGGCCTCGTGGAGGACGGCCTCCAGCTGCGGCTCGAGGGTGATGACGCCCAAGCGCCCCTCGGGGGCGATCCTGGAGACGATCGTCCGGCCCAGCGCGGCCCGGGCGGCATTGACCATCTGGTCCACCG
>QGUS01000209.1 GCA_003242515.1 Actinomycetota bacterium | reverse complement strand
GGGGGTCGGGGCCCGGGGGGTGGCGGCGCCCCTGCCGGGGCGGAGCGCCCCCCCCGGGGGCGGCCCGCCGGGGGTGGGCGGGGCATGGGCCGTGCCGGCCGTGGCCTTGCCCGGATCCGCCTGGTCACCCCCGCCGGGATGGTCGTCGAGGGTGAGATGCCGGCGTCGGTCGAGGTGCCGCTGCGTCCGGGGAGACACGAGGAGCGGTGGCTGGTCCGGCCGACGGGATGGGGCGTGCCCGGCCCGATACGGGTGTCCGTCGTCGTGTGCGACGCCTGGGGGACGCGAGTCGAATCGAGCGTGCTCGCCACGGAGCCGATCCGGGTCTACCCGACCGAGCAGACCATCCGCCGGACGCTCTCGCCGAACTCCCTGCGGACGATCGCCGGCGCCCACCTCGCCCGGCAGCGGGGGGACGGCGTCGAGTTCATGGACGTGCGCGAGTTCGTCCGGGGCGACCGGGCGAAGGATGTCAACTGGAGGGTGTCGGCCCGGCGGGAGCAGCTGTGGGTCGATCAGCGTCAGCCGGAGCGGAGCGGCGACGTGGTGCTCTTCATCGACTCCTTCGCCGCGGTCGGGTCGGGTCTGGACAGCACCCTCCGGCGCAGCGCCGAGGTGGCTGCGGCCCTCATCCGCCGCCATGTCGGCCTCAACGACCGGCTGGGCCTCGTCGACCTGGGCGGCGTGCTCCGGTGGGTCCGCCCGGGTGGCGGCACGGCGCACCTCTACCGGCTGGTGGACACGCTCATCGAGACCGAGCGGTACGTGTCGGCGGCGGCCAAGACCATCGACACGGTCCCCGCACGGGCGCTCCCGACCCGCAGCCTGGTCGTGGCGCTCACCCCGCTCCTCGACTCCAGGGGGATCGACGCGGTCCGGTCGCTGCGGGCCCGGGGCTTCGACGTGGCGGTCGTCGAGATAAGCCCCGAGCCCTTCCTGTCGGGTGGCGAGGGCCCCGCCCGCGGCCTCTGGGAGCTGGAACGGGAGTCGCTCCGGTCCGACCTTCGGCGGCGGGGGATCGCCGTCGCCACCTGGGACGGAGAGGAGCCGCTCGACCGGGTCGTCCAGACCCTGGCCATCTTCCGCTCCGCGGTCCTGAGGGCGGCGCGATGAGGGCTCCGGTCGCCGTGTTCCTCGCCGCCACGCTCGCCGGGGCGCTGGCCGTCCTCGCGGTCGCGGATGCCAACGGCGCCGCCTTCGTGGTGACGATCGCGGTCGCGGGCGTCGTGGTGGCCACGATCGGCGGGGCCCTGGGGAGGTCGCAGGTGGTCTGCGCCGGTGCCGCGGTCCTCCTCGGCGCCTACGGGTCGGCCCTGGCCGCCGGATCGCCGACGGCGGTCCACACGCTCGTCGTGGCGGTCCTCGTCTGGCTCCATCTCGAGGCCCACCTGCTCTCCATCGACCTGCGTCCCGCGTACCGCCCGACGGGGCGGGCATGGGTCACGAGGGCGTCGGGGGCGGCCCTGGTGTCCCTGGCGACCCTCTTCCTATGGCTCCTGGCCGGGATGCTGGAGCGGGATGCACCTGCCGGAGGCCTGACCTTCCGGCTCACGGCGCTCGGGGCGGTCGTGGTGGTCGCGGTGCTCGTGTCCGGTCTGCCCTGGCGTGACATGCCGGGCTCCGGGCAGGACCCGACTTAGGATCAGTGAGGATGGCCATTCCCGTCGTACCTGATTGGGCCGCACCCGCGGTGGGCGACTACCTGCAGCGGCTGCAGACCCAGCGGCGTCTGTCGGAGCACACGGTGGAGGCGTACCGCCGGGACCTGGCCCAGTTCTTCGACTACTGCGACCGCTTCGGCGTCGACTCTGTGTCCGGGGTCGACCGCACGGTGGCGCGGCGATTCCTGGCCTTCCTCGACACCCGCGGTTATGCCCGCCGGTCGCTCGCCCGGAAGGCGTCGGCCGTCCGGGCCTTCTACACCGACGGGGTGAAGAGGGGGCTCTGGGACGTCAACCCGTTCGACGGGGTGAAGCGGCCGAAGCTGGACCGGGCCCTCCCGCATGCCCTGCCGAGCCGCACGGTCGCCCACGCCCTCGACGGGATCGACGTGTCCACACCCCAGGGGATGCGGGACCGTGCCATCCTCGAGACGCTCTACGCCTCGGGGATGCGGGTCTCGGAGCTCGTCTCGCTCACCACCAGGGACGTCGGTTCGGACACCGTCACCGTGGTGGGCAAGGGCAGCAAGAAGCGGGTGGTTCCCCTGGGGGCTCCGGCCCGGCAGGCCCTCGACGACTACCTCGCCACGGGACGGCCGGCGCTGGCGGGGTCCGATGCGGGCGACGCACTGTGGGTGGGGGACAGGGGGCGTCCGATGGACACACGGGGCGTCCGCAGGGTGGTCCGCAAGCACCTGGCCACCTTCCCGCATGCGGTCCGGCACTCCTTCGCCACGCATCTGCTCGAGGGAGGGGCGGACCTGAGGACCGTCCAGGACCTGCTGGGACATACCGATCTCGCGACCACCCAGATCTACACTGCGGTGTCGCGGCGGCATTTGAGGGAGACTTATGAGCGCAGCCACCCACGAGCCTGAGCAGACCCAGATCGAGGCTCTTTGGGTGACCTTCAAGGAGACCAGGGACCCTGGGATCCGCGAGCGCCTGATCCTGCACTACTCGCCGCTGGTCAAGTACGTGGCCGGTCGTGTCGGCGCCGGCCTGCCCCGGTCCGTGGACCAGGGCGACCTCGCCAGCTACGGCCTGTTCGGCCTCATCGACGCCATCGACCGGTTCGAGCCGGACCGTGGCTTCAAGTTCGAGACCTACGCCATCAACAGGATCCGGGGCGCCATCCTCGACGAGCTGCGCGCCCTCGACTGGGTGCCGCGGTCGGTCCGGGCCCGGGCGCGCCGCATCGAGACGGCGGTGGGGGAGCTGGAGCACAAGATGCAGCGCACCCCGACCGAGGAGGAGATCGCCGAGTTCCTGGAGATGCCGCTCGACGAGCTGCGGGACGCGCTCGCCGAGATCGGCCGGTCCGGCATGGCGGCGCTGGACGAGTTCCTGTCGTCCGATTCCCTGACCTCGATGGGCGACATGATCGCCGACCCGGGCGGCCTGTCCCCCGAGCAGGCGTTCCAGGCGGAGGAGACCCGCCGCGCCCTGGTCGACGCGATCAACCGGCTCCCGCACCGGGACCGGCTGGTGATCACCCTCTACTACTACGAGGGCATGACGCTGGCGGAGATCGGCGAGGTGCTCGGGGTGACCGAGTCCCGGGTGTGCCAGATCCACGCCAAGACGATGATGTCCCTCCGCAACCGCCTCCAGTGAGGGCGCGGGCGAGAGTTCTGAGAGAACGCCTCTTCTCCATCTGGTAGACGGAACGAACTTCCGCTCCTCGCGTGGTGAATCGACTCACCTTCCCGAAGGGGTTTGAGTTCGACGGCTGCCCGGTACATGGCCCTGGGTTGGGCCGTTCGGCGAACGGTCGGAGAACCTGCCGAATGCGAGGGACCCCGGCCCGTTGCCCCGGGGCGCCGTCAAAGATGGTCGTAGTTCATGCGGGGGCAGCGTGCGACAGCCAGGGCAGCGGGGCCGGTGGTCTCCCCGGGCAAAGCTCCAGGTAGCCCCCTCCGGCAAGCCGCCGCCCCAGCAGATGGCGGCGTCTCGGATCTGGCTCGTCGGGGACTCGAGCTTGAGACTGCCGCCACCACTCGGCCACCTGGTTGGCTCGCGCCGATCTCGTAGGCCTGGGTCGTGGATTGCGCGGTTCCTCGAGGCCGAGATCGAAACGAGTGGGTCAGGGCTCCTGCATCTCCGAGGTCGTTAGCGTTCCGCGCCGAGGAGTGCCGGCTCCCCGCAGGCGCGGGCGACCAGCCCGGCCCACGAGATCCTTCG
>QGUS01000208.1 GCA_003242515.1 Actinomycetota bacterium | reverse complement strand
TGTAAAGGGGAATAGGGTTCGCGCCCCACGCACTCGGCCCACGTGATGGTGGCGGTGATCATGCGCTCCGGGTCCCGGCCGGCCACCTGGGCGGCCTCCATGTTGTTGGGCCGGACGCCGATCACCAGCTCCTTGTTCATGTGGTCCTCGATGCCGGGATGGTCGGCGAGCGCCACCGGGTCGACACGGAGACGCCCGGTCGGCAGGACCGCGTACACCCGGTCTCCCTCGGCCTCGAGGTGGCCGTAGGTCATGTTCATCGCGGGGCTCCCGATGAAGCCGGCGACGAACAGGTTGCCCGGCCGGTTGAACAGCTCCGTGGGCGGGCCCACCTGCTGGAGGTTGTAGGGCGCCCGCGGGGACACGGCACGCAACACGGCCACCCGGTCACCCAGGGTCATGGCTTCCACCTGGTCGTGGGTCACGTACACGGTGGTGGTACCGAGACGGCTGTGGAGCCGCTCCAGCTCGGCCCGCATCTGGACCCGGAGCTTGGCGTCGAGGTTGGAGAGGGGCTCGTCCATGAGGAACGCAGCGGGCTCACGGACGATGGCTCGGCCCATGGCGACACGCTGACGCTGGCCGCCGGAGAGGGCGCGGGGCTTGCGATGCAGGAAGTCCTTGATCTCGAGGATCTCCGCCGCCGCCTTGACGCGGGCGTCGATCTCATCCTTGGGGAACTTCCGGAGCTTGAGACCGAACGCCATGTTGTCGTACACCGTCATGTGCGGGTACAGGGCGTAGTTCTGGAAGACCATTGCGATGTCGCGGTCCTTGGGCGGCACGTCGTTGACCACGCGATCGCCGATCTTCAGCGTGCCCTCGGTGATCGACTCGAGACCCGCGATCATCCGAAGCACGGTGGACTTCCCGCAGCCCGAGGGGCCGACCAGGACGAGGAACTCACCGTCTTCGATGTGGAGGTTGATGCCTCCAACCGCCCGGGTCCCGTCCGGGTAGACCTTCCCCAGGTTCTCCATCGTTATCGACGCCACTTCACCTCCTCTTCCAGGCGGGGAAACTAGTCGAATCGGATGGGCTGCGACGCCCCCGTCAGCGGTGGGCGACGATGACACCCTCGTTGGGGCCCAGCGAGACCTCGCCGGAGACGGCCTCGCCCTCGCGGTCGACGTGGTGGGTGGAGAACACCACCTCGCCGTCCGGGACCTCGAGCTCCGTCGCCGCGTCGGCGAAGTTGAGCACCACGGTGTACTCCCCGTCGCCGCGGCTGTAGGCGAGGATGTGCTCCGGGGTCTCGGCGTGGCCCTGATAGAGCGGCCCCCGCAGCGCCTCCGTCTGCTTCCTCAGCCGCAGGAGGCGGCGGTACATGTTGAGGATCGACTCCGGGTCCGCCAGCTCGATCTCCACGTTGACCTTCTCGTAGTCGGCGCCGAGCGGGAGCCACGGCTGCACCCCTGGCGAGGTGAAGCCGGCGTTGGGGCCGGGGGTCCACTGCATCGGGGTGCGGCAGCCGTCACGGCTCAGGTACGACACCCGGGCGCCCCACGGGTCGCGGGCCTGGTCCTCGGGGATGACCGTCTCCTCCATCCCCAGCTCGTCGCCGTAATAGAGGAACGGCGTGCCGGGGAGGGTGAGCAGCAACAGGGCGGCGATCCGCTCGTGCCCCTTCGGCAGCCGGGTGGCTAGCCGGATCTCGTCGTGGTTGCCCAGGGTCCAGTTGGTCCACGCCCCCTCCGGGAGGTGCCAGAGGACGGCCTCCACCTTGGCCCTGATCGACGCGGGGTCCCAGTTGGCGGCCATCAGGTGGAAGTTGAACGGCATGTGGAGCTCGTCCAGGTCCGGGCCGTAGTAGCTGGCCCACTCGGCCAGGTCGAAGATGTGGACCTCCGAGACGCTGGTCGTCTCGCCATACGAGTCGAGCACCTCGCGGACCTTCCGGTGCACGTCGTGGACGTCGGGGTGCCCGTAGTCGTAGAGGTGTACGAACTGGTCGTACGGGCCCATGTCCTTCCACGGGCGGACGTAGTCGGGCGGGACCGGAGGGTTGTCCCGCATCTCCGGGTCCTTCATCATCTGGTGGGCGGCGTCGACGCGGAACCCGTCCACGCCCAGGTCGAGCCAGAAGCGGAGGACGTCGAGCATCGCCTCCACCACCTCGGGGTTGCGCCAGTTGAGGTCCGGCTGGCTGGCGAGGTACGTGTGGCGGTACCACTGCCTGGTGTGCTCGTCGTAACTCCAGGCCGGGCCGCTGAAGACGCTGACCCAGTTGTTGGGCGGGCCTCCGTCACGGCCGTCGGCCCACACGTACCAGTCGCGCTTGGGGTTGTCGCGACTGGAGCGTGACTCGACGAACCACGGGTGCTGGTCCGAGGTGTGGTTCATCACGTAGTCGACGATGACCTTGAGACCGGCCTCGTGGGCCTTGCGGATGAACTCCCGGGCGTCGTCGAGGGTGCCGAAGACCTCGCCGACGTCGCAATGGTCGGAGACGTCGTAGCCCCAGTCGCGCATCGGGCTCTTGTAGAAGGGCGAGAGCCACAGGGCGTCGACCCCCAGGGTCCCGGCGAGATACGGGATACGCTCGATCAGGCCGGGGAGGTCACCGAAGCCGTCGTCGTTGCTGTCCTTGAAGCTGAGGGGATAGACCTGGTAGAAGACCGCGTCCTGCCACCAGGGCCGCTTGGGATTCGTGTCGGACATCGGCCGTTCAGCGTAGGGGTGATTTCGACCGAATCCGTCATCAGCGGTCGACGACGACCCGCCACTCCCCTCCCGTGTCCACCTCGATCTTCCCCGAAGCGGGCCTCCGGGTCCGGGGGAGCTCCCTGCGCCGGAGGAACCCCGGGGCCCCGGGGGCGGTCAGCCCTTGACCGCCCCCATGGTGAAACCCGCGATGAACCTGTCGAGGAAGGCGTTGAAGACCAGCGCCAGGGGCAGGGCGACCAGCACCACCGACGCCTCCAGCGCCTGCCAGAAGAACACGTCGCCCCGGATCAGCTCCGTGGGCACACCGGTCGAGATCGTCTTCATCGCCGACGACTTGTTGAAGGCCAGCGAGTAGATGAACTCGTGGGCCGACAGCGTGAAGGCGAAGACGATCACCGCCACGATGCCGGGGTACATGAGCGGGAGCACCACCCGGCCGATCGCCTGGAGCCGGCTGTACCCGTCGACCATGGCCTGCTCTTCGATGTCCATGGGGATGCCCTTGAAATACCCCATGAGCAGCCAGGAGGAGATCGGGATCGTGATCGTCGGGTAGACGAGGATCAGCGACCACAGCGACTCCTGGAGCCCGAGGAACTGGATGACCCTGGTCATCGGGATGAAGAGCAGCGTCGGCGGGATCAGGTAGACGAGGAAGATGGCGATTCCCATCCGCTCCCCCCACCGGAACCGGAGCCGGGCCAGTGCGTACGCCGTCGGCAGGGCGAACGCCAGGGTGATCAGCGTCACCACCAGCCCGACCACCAGCGTGTTGCGCACGAAGCCCAGGTAGTGGGTGTCGTTGAACAACAACCTGAGGTGGTCCAGGGTGGGCGGCCGGTTGAACCAGAAGGGGTTGTTCTCCTTGTTGTAGAGGTCGGGCGAGGTCTTGAACATCGAGATCAGCGCCCAGGAGAACGGGAACGCCGCGAACACTCCGAACGCCACCGCGGACAGATACAGGCCCATGCGGCCGAGTCGGCGCCGGGTGCGGAGCTTCCGCTTGAGGTCGGCGACCTCGGTGCCGTTCCAGGTCATCAGAGCACCTCCCTGCGGCGGGCCAGACGGAGGATGATCGCGGTCAGGCCCACGAGGACCGGGAACAGAAACAGGGCGATGGCCGCTCCCTGGCCGAGCGCACCGCCCTCGATCCCCTTGATGAACGCCCAGGTGGAGAGC
>QGUS01000207.1 GCA_003242515.1 Actinomycetota bacterium | reverse complement strand
TCAACGCTCCCGGCCAGGTGGTGGTGGCCGGCGGCGCGGACGACCTCGAGTGGCTCGCCCGGCACGCCGCCGACCACGGCATCCGCCGGGTCATCGCGCTCAACGTCGCCGGCGCCTTCCACTCGCAGTTCATGGCGCCGGCCGCGGCCCGCCTCGAGGCGGCGCTCCGGGCCTCCGAGGTGAAGCCGCCGCAGATTCCCGTCTGGTCGAACACGACCGCAGAGCCGCACGGCTCCGAGATCGTCGAGACCCTGGTGGAGCAGGTGGTCGCCCCGGTCCGGTTCGCCGAGAGCCTGGAGAACATGGCCGCCACCGGCATCTCCACCTTCGTCCATGTCGGCCCGGGCGACGTCACCGCAGGCATGGCCCGCAAGACCATCCCCGGCGCCCAGGTGCTCGTCGTCTCCTCGCTCGACGACATCCCGGGGGCCGTCCAGTCCATCGGTACCATGTGACGGTCGACCCATGACGCTCACCGCCCAGATCACCGGTTGGGGCAAGTGCATGCCCCCCAACGTCCTCACGAACCACGACCTCGAGCAGATCGTGGACACCTCCGACGAGTGGATCACGACGCGCACGGGGATCAAGGAGCGCCGGATCAGCCACGTCGAGGCCTCCGAGCTCGCCGCCGTGGCCTGCCACCGGGCGCTGGCCGCCGCCGGGAAGACGCCCGAGAACGTCGACCTCATCCTGGTCGCAACCTGCTCGGGCGACTCGATCATCCCTTCGACCGCCAGCCTCGTGCAGCGTCACCTCGGGGCGTGGAACGCCGCGGCGATGGACCTCAACGCCGCCTGCTCCGGCTTCGTCTACGGCCTGGAGGTCGGGACCAACATGATCCGCAGCGGCGCCTACGAGTGCGTCCTGCTCGTCGGCACCGAGAAGCTGCACCACCTGATCGACTTCACCGACCGGACCACCTGCGTCCTGTTCGGCGACGGTGCCGGCGCCGTCGTCCTGGAGCCGAGCGAGGGCCCCGCCGGGGTGCTCGCCTCCGACCTGGGCATGGACGGCTCGGCCGCCGACATCCTCAAGGTCCCGGTCGACGGCACCGCGGGCGACCGGAAGATGCCCGACCCGCGGCTCTCCGGCATCGCCATGGAGGGCCAGGAGGTGTTCCGCCGTGCGGTCACCAAGATGGGCGAGTCGGCCGCCGCGGCCATCGAGAAGGCCGGCCTCAGCCTCGAGGACGTCGACCTGCTCATCCCGCACCAGGCGAACATCCGCATCATCGACGCCACCGCCCGCCGGCTCGGCGTGGACGAGTCGAAGGTCTTCGTCAACATCCACTCCTACGGCAACACCTCGGCGGCGACGATCCCCGTGGCGCTCACCGAGGCGCTGGAACAGGGGCGGATACAGCCCGGCGGCATCGTGGTGTTCACCGCCTTCGGCGGCGGCCTCACCTGGGCCTCCAGCGTCGTGCGCTGGGGCGACCGGGTGACGCCGCTCGGCGCCTCCGACGCCGAGCTGCCGCCGCCCGACCGCACCACGATGGAGCTGCTGCAGCCCAACTTCGAGTTCTTCGGCCTACCGGAGAAGCTGGCGTGACGGAGGCGACCGAAGGGCGGGTCGCCATGGTCACGGGCGCTTCCCGTGGCCTGGGGCGGGCGATGGCGGTCCGGCTCGCAGCCGACGGCCACGCCGTGATCGTCAACTACGCATCCAACTCGGCCGCCGCCGACGAGGTGGTCGCCGAGATCACCGGCGCCGGCGGCAGGGCCGTCGCCATCAAGGCCGACGTCTCCGATCCCGGGGAGGTGGACCGGCTCTTCGCCGAGGCGGAGGAGGCCCTGGGCCCAGTGGGGATCCTCGTCAACAACGCCGGTATCACCCGCGACAGCCTGTTGCTGCGGATGACGGTCGAGGACTTCGACACGGTCATCGCCACCAACCTGCGCTCGGCCTTCCTCTGCACCAAGGCGGCGCTGCGGGGGATGATCCGGGCCCGGTGGGGGCGGGTGATCAACATCACCTCCGTGGCCGGGATCAGCGGCAACGTGGGCCAGGCCAACTACTCCGCGTCCAAGGCGGGGATGATCGGCTTCACCAAGGCCGTGGCCAAGGAGGTCGGCTCCCGGGGGATCACGGTGAACGCCGTGGCGCCGGGCTTCATCGCCACCGACCTCACCGACCAGCTGTCGGAGGAAGTGAAGGAGTCCGCCGTGGACGTGATCACGATGGGCCGTTTCGGCACCCCGGACGAGGTGGCGCCGCTGGTGGCGTTCCTCGCCTCCGATGCCGCCTCGTACATAACCGGCCAGGTGATCGCTGTCGATGGCGGCGTCGCGCTGTAACTTGCCCTGCGCAACTGCCCCTAGAGGAGGAAGAGAACCATGACCAGAGAGCAGGTGGCCGAGCGCCTGGTGAACGTGCTCGTTTCCGAGCTGGGCCTCGACAAGGAGAAGATCAACGACGACGCCCACTTCGAGGAGGACCTCGACGTCGACAGCCTCGGTGTCGTCGAGCTGCTGATGGCCCTCGAGGACGAGTTCGACATCAAGATCCCGGACGAGGAGGCCGAGTCGATCATGACCGTCGGCCAGGCCATCGACCTCGTCCACGCCAAGCTCAACGCCTGAGGCGGGAACGGCCGTCATGAGCGATCGGCGCCGGGTGGGCGTCAACGGGATGGGGGGGATCACCCCCGTCGGGCGGGACGTGGAGACGACGTGGGGGAACGTCGTGGCCGGCGTCTCCGGAGGCGGGCCGAGCACTCTCTTCGACACGACCGGTTACCGCACCACGATCGCGGCGGAGGTCTCCGACTGGGATCCGACGCAGCACTTCGACGTGAAGGAGCTGCGTCGCCTCGACCGCTTCCTCGAGTTCTTCATCGTCGCCGCCCGGCAGGCCATCGCCCACGCCGGGCTCGACTTCAGGAACGACGAGGAGGCCGCCTCCCGGGCCGGCGTGATGGCCGGCGCCGGCTTCGGCGGCATGGGGGCGTTCATCGACGAGATCACGACGCTGGTGGAGAAGGGCCCCGACCGGGTCAGCCCCACCGGCGTCCCCCGGATCATCCCCAACATGGCGGCCGGCCTGGTCTCCATCGAGCACAACCTGACCGGGCCCGTGTCCTGCGTCGTCACGGCCTGCAGCGCCTCCGCCAACGCCATCGGCGACGCCGCCGAGATCATCCGGCGGGGAGCCGCCGACGTCATGGTCGCCGGCGGCGCCGAGGCGGCGATCACCACCTTCGGCATCTCCACGTTCGCCCAGGCCCGCGCCCTGTCGACCCGCAACGACGACCCGCAGGCCGCCTCAAGGCCCTTCGACGCCGACCGTGACGGCTTCGTCATGGGGGAGGGCGGTGCGGTCCTCGTTCTGGAGAGCCTGGAGCACGCCCGGGCGAGGGGCGCCGAGCCGCTGGCGGAGATCACCGGCTACGGGATGTCGGCGGACGCCTATCACATCACCCTCCCCAAGCCGGGCGGCATGGGCGCCGCCAAGGCGATGAGGGCCGCCCTGGACGACGCCGGGCTGGTGCCCGAGGACATCGGCTACATCAACGCCCACGGCACCTCCACGCCCGCCAACGACGCCACCGAGACGGCTGCCATCAAGATCGCCCTGGGCGACGCGGCCTACGGGGTCCCGGTGTCGTCGACGAAGTCGATGACCGGGCACCTCCTCGGAGGCGCCGGGGCGGTGGAGGCGATCATCTCGATCCTGGCGATGCGCAACGGCGTGCTGCCGCCGACCATCAACTACACGACGCCCGACCCGGAGTGCGACCTCGATTACGTGCCCAACGAGGCCCGTGAGGCGAAGGTGCGCCACGTCATGTCGAACTCGTTCGGCTTCGGCGGGCACAACGTGACGCTGATCTTCTCGGCCCTGTAAGGCAGAGGCGCGTAACGCGTCAGC
>QGUS01000206.1 GCA_003242515.1 Actinomycetota bacterium | reverse complement strand
CCCGGGGCCGCGGTGGGGGCCGCCACAACCCCGCGGTCCACGGTCAGGCGGGGAACCGCCGGGCGGCCCCAGGTCAAGGGTCGGAACAGCATCCCCGTCGGCGGGCGGCCCCGCCTCGACGAGGAGTACGTCCGCAACCGGTCCGCGTCCCTGGACGTGAGGATCATGCTGAAGACCATCCGCACGGTCCTGTTCGAGCGGGGCGACTAGCCCCGTCTACGCTCCGGCCATGACCCGAAAGGATGTGGCCCGCCAGGCCTTCGAAGCCGTCTACGACCAGTTGCGGGAGATCTCCCGCTGGATGTACGAGAACCCCGAACTGGCGTATCAGGAGCACCGGTCCTCGGAGCGGCTCTCGTCGTTCCTGGCCGGGCACGGCTTCCAGGTGACCTACCCGGCGTACGGCCTGGAGACGGCCTTCGAGGCCACCGTCGGCTCGTCGGGCCCGCGGGTGGTGATCTGCTGCGAGTACGACGCCCTCCCCGAAGTGGGCCACGCCTGCGGGCACAACGTCATCGCGACGGCCGCCATCGGCGCCGGCATCGCCCTCGCCGGCCTCGCCGGGGAGCTCGGCATCCGGGTCACCGTCCTCGGCACCCCGGCGGAGGAGGCCGGGGGCGGCAAGGTGGACCTGATCGCGGCCGGTGCCTTCGAAGACGCGGCCTGCTCGATGATGGTCCACCCGTCCTGGAAGGCGGACGTCATCGACCCGCGGTTCCTCGCCATCCAGAGCTACATCGTCGAGTACCACGGGCGCGAGGCGCACGCCGCCGGCGCGCCGCAGCAGGGAATCAACGCCCTAGACGCCTTCGTGCAGGCGTACAACAACGTGGCCACCCTGCGCCAGCAGATGCTCCCCACCGACCGGGTCCACTGTGTCATCACCCACGGCGGAGGGGCCGCCAACGTCATCCCCGGCTACACCCGGTCCCAGTGGATGATCCGGGCCACCACCAAGGAGAGGCTCGACGTGCTGGTGGAGAAGGTGCGGGCCTGCTTCGAGGCCGCGGCGCTGGCCACCGGGTGCACGGTGGAGATCACCCCGGACGCCCACCCTTACACGGACCTCCGCACCAACCCCGTGATGGCCGAGCTGTACATGGCGAACTCGGAGGCGCTGGGCCGGAAGATGCTCCGGCTCGAGGAACTGGAGGATCAGTCGTCGGGCTCGACGGACATGGGTAACGTGAGCCACGTGGTGCCGGCGATCCACCCGATGATCCGGGTCGAGTCGGAGTTCTCCAACCACCACCCGGGGTTCGCCGCCGCCACGATCACGCCGTCAGGCGATCGGGCCATCTACGACGGGGCCCTCTCCATGGCGTGGACGATCATCGACATGGCCGAACAGGACGCGTGGGGGAAGCTGTGAGCCGCAAGGAAGTCGCCAGGCAGGCGTTCGAGGCCGTCGAAGCCGAGCTCCGGGAGATCTCCCGGTGGATGTACGAGAACCCGGAGATCGGGTACCAGGAGTACGAGACCTCGCGCCGTCTCGCCTCGTACCTCGAGTCGAAGGGCTTCGCCGTCACCTACCCCGCCCACGGGCTGGAGACCTCGTTCGAGGCCAGCGTCGGGTCGTCGGGGCCCCGGGTGGTGATCTGCTGCGAGTACGACGCCCTGCCGGAAGTCGGCCAGGCGTGCGGGCACAACATCATTGCCACGGCGGCCGTCGGCGCCGGCATCGCCCTCGCCGGCCTCGCCGGAGAGCTGGGCATCCGCGTGACGGTCCTGGGCACGCCCGCCGAGGAGGGCGGCGGCGGGAAGGTGAAGCTCATCGAGGCCGGTGCGTTCGAGGACGCAGCCTGCTCGATGATGGTGCACCCCTCCGACCAGGACACCCTGGACCCGTCGTTCCAGACCCGGGTCACCTGGCGGGTCGACTACCACGGGAAGGAGAGCCACGCCGCGGGCGCCCCGCACCTCGGGGTCAACGCCCTCGACGCCTTCGTCCAGGCCTACCTGAACGTCTCCACGCTGCGGCAGCACATCCTCGGCGGCGACCGCATCCACTGCATGATCACGAAGGGCGGCGACGCCTACAACGTGATCGCCGGCCACAGCAGCTCGCTCTGGGGCATCCGGTCGGAGACCTGGGCCCGGCTCGAGGAGCTGATGCCGAAGGTGCGCGCCTGCTTCGAGGCCGCGGCCCTGGCCACCGGCTGCCGGCTCGAGATCACCGAGGTCGACCACCCGTACCTGGAGATGCGGAACAACCCGGTGATGTGCTCGCTGTTCGCCGCCAACTCCGCGGCCCTCGGCAGGCCGATGCCGACCGAGGCGCAGGTGGGCCGCAGCGGCGGCTCGTCGGACATGGGGAACGTCTCCCAGGTGGTCCCGTCGATCCACCCCATGCTCGGGATCGAGGCCGGCGGCGCGGTCAACCACCAGAAGGAGTTCGCCGCGGCGACGGTCACGCCGTCGGGAAACAAGGCGATCCGCGACGGGGCCCTGGCGATGGCGTGGACGGTGATCGACCTGGCGGAAAGGGACCTCTGGTCAGAGCTCTGACCGACCGGCGGAGCCGCGCGGAAGGCGCCGCCGGAGCGAAGCGGAGGAGGCGGTGGTGCCAGCCAGCGCCCGCTCCAGGCTCCTGCCCTAGCCGCTCCGTGGGGGAGACACGAACACGAGCCCTCTCGGTGCCGGCACGAACCCGTGGGACCGCAGCAGGCCGGACGCCGGCGAGTCGCCCGCGGGCACGCCGTCGATCTCGTGGATGACCATCCGGCGGTGCCGTGAAGCCACCGCGGCCAGGGCGGCGATCACCTCCTCAGCCCGCTCCCGGCCGGCCGGGAAGAAGGTGAGACCCGTGCGGGACCGGTCGAGGTGGGCGAGCAGCTCCCCGTCGGCCAGCGCCACGTAGGCCCCCGCCTCCCGGACCAGCCGCACCGGCGAGTCCGGCCACGGGATCGCAGAGCCGTAGAGGTTGGCCGGGTCGGTCGCGGCCAGCCAGACCGCGGGATGCGACGGGGACGACCGGAGCCGGTCGACCGCGCCCGGCAGGGCGAACTGCGCCCCGCCCAGTCCCTCGACGAAGTACCCGCGGCGGATCCGGCCCGCCTCCTCGAGGTGGGAGAACACCGGATAGACCGAGGAGAAGCCGCCGGGCACGGGCTCCCCGGCAACCACCTCGCGGCTGACGATGCCGTGCCGGTCGAGCAGCACCGTCGCCCACGCGGACGCGGTCCGCGTGTCGTCGCCGGCCGGGTCGGGCACCAGCGACCACCGGCCCCCGGCGTGGACCGGGAACCGTCCCGAGAGGTTCGGCTTCCCCCTGGGCCGCGTCGGCCGGCGCTCCAGGTAGGCGCGGAGCGGCTGCAGGGTGTCGTTGGTGACGTGGCCGGACCAGACGAGGTCCCACAGGGCCTCGATCACGGTGTCGGGGTCTCCCCCGCCGACCGCCTGGTAGATGTCGACGAAGAAGCTGGCGCCGGAGCGTTCCAGGAACGCCCTGATCTCCGCGGCGAGGCCGACGGGCTCGCCGTCGGGGCCCCGCCACAGGTCACGGAACGACTCCCTCGCGTACACGGCGATCCGGCCGTCCCGGGCGCCGATCCTCCCCTGGCCCACCCAGACCAGCTCGCCGGAGAGGAACATCGAGTCGAGCTCTCCCTCGGCGGAGCCGACCCGGGCGGAGAGAACGTCGCGCTCGAACACCGATGCGGGGAGCGGCACGGCGTACAGACCGGCCAGTGCCCTCCGCAGCGCATGGGGGCCGGCGGGCGGGTCGGCTTCGACCCCGTGCCAGACCGGGGCGAAGGCAGCCAGCGTCGTGGCCGCGACCGGCTCGATCTCGCCCCGGAGCACCGCCAGCGACCTCCGCTTGAGCCGACGCAGGACCTCCGCGTCCAGCCACTCCCGGCCCTGTCCGCACGGGGTGAAGG
>QGUS01000205.1 GCA_003242515.1 Actinomycetota bacterium | reverse complement strand
AAAACCGGATAACGGAATTAATTAGGGTTCGTGGGGCCGGAGATTTGTTAAAAGGACCGGTGCCCGATCCCCCGCTCCCGGGCGTAGCGCACGGCGGGCGTCTCCTGCGCGCCGTACGGCAGGTCGACGAGGTGGTTGGCGGCCTCCAGGACCTCCCGGGGGAGGTCTTCCCCCTTCATGCCGATCGGGGTGGCGTTGGCCACCACCGCTCCCTCCACCGGCTCTCCCCAGGGCACCGGGGTCCCCAGCGAGGCCGCCTTCTGCGGGTCACGGGTCGAGACGAAGACCCGGCCTCCCTGCCAGGCAGCCACCGCGGCCCGGGCGCTGCCTCCGGCCCCGAGGACGAGGAGCGGTGCGCCGGCGGGGGCCTTCCCGTAGGCCTCCGCGAACGCCACGACGTCGGTGGAGTGCCCCTCGATCAGGCCGTCGCGGAGACGGAGGGTGTTGACGGAGGAGGAGCGCTCCGCCTCGGGCGTCTTCAGCTCCGCGGCCTCGTACGCCTCCCCCTTGAGGGGCATGGTCACGTTCACGCCGTCCAGCTCGCCCGACCGGATCCCGGCCACCACCGCAGCCATCCCGCCCCTGGGGACGCGGCGGGCGACGTAGGTGCCCTCGAGCCCGGCGAGCCTCAGGGCCTTGGTGTGGATCGCCGGGGAGCGGGAGTGCGAGACGGGGTCACCGACGACGGCGAAGCGCAGCATGCGCCGGTTCTAACAGCTACGGGAGCACACCGTCACGCCGGGCCTGCTCGATGTTGCGCAGGTGCTCCTCGTAGGTGGCCGCGAACGCGTGGCTGCCGTCGGTGGACTTCAGCACGTAGAAGAGATACGGGGTGTCCGCCGGGGCCGCTGCCGCCTCGAGGCTGGCCCGCCCGGGCGCCGAGATCGGCGTCGGCGGCAGCCCGTCGTTGCGGTAGGTGTTGTACGGCGACGCCACCTCGCGGTCGAACTTGGAGACGTCACGCGTCCCGAGGGCGTACAGGACGGTGGCGTCGATCTCCAGCCGCATGGGGGCGGCGAGGCGGTTGTTGATGACGCTGGCCACCAGCGGGCGCTCCTCCGGCACCCGCACCTCGGACTCGATGAGCGAGGCGACGATGATGCCCTCGTACTTCGTGTACCCCTTCTCCTCCCATGCCGACCACTCGATGGAGTTGACCCGCTGCTCCATGGTGGAGGCGAGGCGCTGCAGGATCTGGGCCGGTCTGGCGGTCCGGGTGAACTCGTAGGTGTCCGGGAAGAGGAGGCCCTCCCAGTCGGAGAGGGACGGGTCGCCGGGCATCTCCCGGAGCGATGTGGTGACCTCCCCGCCTAGCAGGGCGTCGACGAAGTCCTGGAAGGGGTGGCCGCTGCGCTCGGACAGGACGGTGAGGATCTCCTCGATGCGCAGGCCCTCGATGACCGTGATCCGGTACACCGACGCCACCGGGCCGGTGACCAGGGCCGCGACGACCTCGGCCGGGTCCATCAGCGTCGTGAACTCGTAGGTGCCCGCCTTCAGCTTCTGGGCCGCGTCGACGTTGCGGACGGCGAGCTCGAACTCCAGGGCCGATCTCACCACGCCGTTGGCGACGAGGATCGCGCCGATGTCCTGGCCGGAGGAGCCCGGCGGGATCTCGACCGTGACCGGGATGCCCGGCTCCACGTCCACGGGGGTGTTGGGCCTGTCGTCGGAGCCGATGGCGTTCCCGATGGTGCGGCCCAGGTAGGAGGCGCCGCCCACCACGACGAAGCCGGCGAGCACGACGATCCCGAAGACGAGCAGGGACCGGACGACGCGCGTCCAGAGGGGTGGCTCGGGGGTCTGTTCGAAGGTCATTCGTGGTCTGTCACGTCGCGGGACGACGGGGAGTTCCCGTCGAGGTAGCTCTGGAGGATGATGGCGGCGGCGACCTTGTCGACCGTGACGCGCCGCTCGCGCCGCTTCATCCCCGCCTCGAGGAGGGCCGACTCGGCCATCCGCGAGGTGAACCTCTCGTCAACGTACACCACCTCGACGCCTAAACCGGAGATCTCCTCGCCGAGGGTGCGTGCGCCGGCGGTCGACGCCGACGCCCCTCCCTTGAGGGTCCTGGGCAGCCCGATGACCACGGTCGTCACCTCGTACTCGTTGATCAGCTCGCGCAGCCGGTCGAGGAAGCGGTCGGGGGCGACCACCTCGAGCGGCCGCGCCGTGATGCGCAACGGGTCGGAGATGGCCAGCCCGATCCGGGTGTCGCCGTAGTCGACGCCGAGGACGCGGCTCACAGCGCGCTGAGACGCCGGCCCGCCTCCTCACGGATCGCATCGAGGGCGGCGTCCAGGTTGGCGCCGTTGGGGCCGCCGGCCTGCGCCAGTTCCGGGTCGCGGGAGCCGCCGCCACCGAGCGCGGGGGCGCCCGCGGCGAGGATCTCGCCGGCGGAGACGCCGCGCTCCTGGAGGTCCTTGCTCGCCACGCCCACCAGGGCGCCTTTGCCGGAGAAGGTGGAGCCGACCACGACCACCCACGGTCCGGAGAGCCGGTCGCGGACGCCGAGGGCCAGCTGGCGGAGGGCGTTGGGGTCCATCTCCCCCGCCGACGCCACGACCAGCGAGGCCTCGCCGACCTTCGCTGCTCCCCGGGCGATCTCCTCGGCCAGGGAACCGGTGCGCTGGGCCTTGATGGCATCGAGCTGCTCCTCGAGGCCGCTCATCTTCTCCAGCAGCGCCTCGAGCCGCTGCGGAACCTCCAGCGGGTTCGGGGCCTTGATCAGGCCGCCGGCCTCCTCGAGGGTCTGCCGGACCCGGGCCAGGTGCTGGTAGGCGGCCATGCCGGTGAGGGCCTCGACGCGGCGCATGTTGGACCCGATCGAGCCCTCGCTGACCAGGATCAGCGGGCCGACCTGGCCGGAGGTCCGGGTGTGGGTGCCGCCGCAGAACTCGGTGGAGAAGTCGCCGACCTTGACCACCCGGACGATCTCGCCGTACTTGTCGCCGAAGAACGCCAGGGCGCCCATCTGCTGTGCCTCCTCCCTGGAGGTGACCACGGTCTGCACCTCGTGATTGGCCACGAGCCGCTCGTTGATCTCCAGCTCGATCTGCGCCATCTCCTGCGGGGCGACGGCGGAGAAGTGGGAGAAGTCGAAGCGGAGCCGGCCCGGCTCGACGAGGGAGCCCGCCTGGGTGGCGTGGTCGCCGAGCACGTCGCGCAGCGCCCAGTGCAGGACGTGCGTGCCGGTGTGGCTCTTGCGGATCGCCTCCCGGCGGGGGCTGTCGATGGTGGCCACGGCGTCCTGTCCGGGGGCGACGTAGCCCTTGACCACCTGGCCCCGGTGGCCGTGGAGCCCCTGGACCGCGTGCTTGGTGTCGCCGACGAGGACGGTGCCGGTCTCGGTCTCGATCACGCCGGTGTCGCCGACCTGGCCGCCCGACTCGCCGTAGAAGACCGTCCGGTCGAGGAAGATCTCGACCATCCGCCCCTCCTCGGCCCGGTCGGTGTACTCGCCGTCGGCGAGGATGGCCAGGATGCGGCCCCGGGTCTGCTCCTCCTCGTAGCCCCGGAAGTCGGTGAGACCGTGGGTCTCCAGGATGTCCCGGTAGAGCATCTCGGCCGCGGCCGTGTCGCCGCCCTTCCAGGCAGCCCGGGCGCGCTCCCGCTGGGCCTCCATCTCCTTCTCGAAGCCCTCGAGGTCCACCGTTATGCCCCGTTCGGCGGCGATCTCGGCGGTGAGCTCGATGGGGAAACCGTAGGTGTCGTGCAGCTTGAAGGCGGTGGCGCCGGAGAGGACGGTGGAGCTCTCCAGCTCGGTGTCCAGCAGCTGGTGACCGGACTCGAGGGTGCGTCGGAACCGCTCCTCCTCCCGGCGGACCAGGCCGAGGATGTAGTCGCGCTTTTGGACAAGGGCGGGGAGGTGGGCCCCCACACCCCCATGGTTGCCCTTACC
>QGUS01000204.1 GCA_003242515.1 Actinomycetota bacterium | reverse complement strand
CGGGTTTTCCGCGGCTTGGCCCAGCCCTGGGTCGCGCGCGGCCGTCGGGTTGCGACGTCGCCCGAAGGGGTAAGTGCGAGCTGGTCCCCCTATCGAGGAGATGTCATGGACCGAGACCAGCTGAACGAGCTCCTGTACCAGGCGTACGAGACCGAGCTCGGAGGAGAGAAGCTCTATCGCAAGGCGATCGAGTGCGCCGTCAACGACGACGTTCGCGAGGAGTGGGAGAAGTACCTCGAGGAGACCATCACCCACCAGGACAAGGTGGAGGAGATCCTGGCCGCCGCGGGACTCGACCCCCAGGTGGACACTGCAGGCCGCCAGGCCATCCGGATCAAGGCCGAGGCCCTGGTCGCCGCCATGGACACGGCCCGGACCGAGGGCGGCCCCATCGCCGGCCAGCTCGCTGCGGCCGAGTCGATCGTGGAGGCCGAGTCGAAGGACTTCGCCAACTGGGAGCTGATCGGGAAGATGGCCGAGCACGCCACCGGCGACCTGGCCAAGGTGATGAAGGCCAAGTACGAGGAGGTCTCCGAGGAGGAGGCCGAGCACCTGTTCCACACGATGGGATGGGCCCGCGAGCTGTGGCTCGACTCCCTCGGCGTCCCCGCCGTCCTTCCTCCCCCCGAGGAGGAGAAGTCGGTCAAGACGCAGATCGGCGCCGCCCGCGCCGAGCAGCAGCGAGACGAATACCTCTGAGAGGCCTCTGAGGCTCCCTGAGTCGCCGGCTCAGCGGCGGTCGGCCACCCGGGCCCGGATCTCTTCGATGGGACGGGCGTTGAGGACGCGGTCGACGGTCACCCAGCCGCGCTGCGCCCAGGTCACCCCGTAGTCCATCCGGACCAGTTCCCGCGTGTGATGCGAGTCGGTGTCGATGACCACATCGACACCTGCCGCCATGGCCCGCAGCGCCACCTCGTCGGTGGCGTCGAGCCGGTCGAGGGCGCCGTTGATCTCCAACGCCACGCCGGTGGTGGCCAGGCCCTCCAGCACGGCGTCGACGTCCAACTCGACCCCGGGCCGACGGCCGACATAGCGGCCGCTGAGGTGCCCGATGGCGTTCACCGCCGGGTCCTGGAGCGCTTTCAAGATGCGGATGGTCTGCTGCTCCCTCGGCAGGTCGAAGTGGGAGTGGATGGACGCCACGCACCAGTCGAACTCGAGCCGGAAGGCCGGGTCGTAGTCGAGGCTCCCGTCGGGCCCGATGTTCAGCTCGCAGCCGAACAGCAGCTCGATCTCGGGGTACCGGTCGTTCAGCTGCCTGATCCGGTCGCGGTGGGCGAGCATCTCCTCGCGTGACGACCCGTTGATGGACAGGTCCTCCCCGTGGTCGGTGAACGCCACGTAGCGGTAGCCGGCGGCGATCGCCGCCTCCACCATCTCCTCCAGGCTGGAACGCCCGTCACCCGAGCGGTCGGAGTGGAAGTGCATGTCGCCGAGGACGTCCTCCCGCCGGATCAACCGGGGCAGGGTCCCGGCGGCGGCGGCCTCCACCTCGCCCCGCCCCTCGCGCAGCGGCGGCGGGATGAACTCCATGTCCAGCGCGGCGTAGATGGACTCCTCGGTGACGGAGGCGAGGACCCGGTCACCCTCGAACAGGCCGTACTCGCTGAGGAGCCATCCCCGGTCGATGGCCCGCTGGCGCAGTGCGATGTTGTGGACCTTGGAGCCGGTGAAGTACAGGAGCGCCGAGCCGAACTGCTCGGGTCTCACCGCCCGCACGTCCACCTGGAGGCCCTCGTGGGTGAGGAACGAGGTCTTGGTGTCACCGGAGCCGATGACCTCCGACGCCTGAGGCAGCTCCCTCACCGCGGCCATCACGGCAGCCGGGTCGGTGGTGGCGACGACGATGTCGACGTCGCCGATGGACTCGACGAACCGGCGCAGGGAACCGCACGGGACGGCGTCGACCACCCCGGGGACGTTGCGCAGCCGGTCGGCCAAGCCGTGGGCGAAGCCGAAGACCTCGGCGAGCGGGGTCCTTCGGTCCTTGCCGTGGAGGCCCAGCCGGTCGATGGCCTTGCGGATCTTCTCCTCGGTCTTCTCCCCCATGCCGGGCAGCTCCCGGATGCGCTCCGCATCCAGGGCGGCCTTGAGGGTCTCGACATCGACCACGCCGAGACGGTCGCGGAGCAGCTTCAGGGTCTTGGGGCCGAGGCCGGGGATGCGTGTCAGTTCCACGAACCCCGGCGGGTACTTGGCGCGCAGCTCCTCGAGCTTGCGGACGGTCCCCGTGTGGTCCAGCTCGATGATCTTGTCGGCGATGGCGTTGCCCACCCCCTTGATGCGGGTGAGCTCCTCCCTGGAGAGACCGGTCAGCTCTCCCGGGTAGCCCTCGATCGCGGCCATCGCGGCCTCGTAGGCGCGGGCCCGGAACGACTGCGGCGACCCCTCGTCGAGCGCCGTGAGCCGGGCCATCTCGGCCAGCATGCGGAGGACCTCGGTGCGGGATGCGGCCACGGGCCGAGGATATCGGCGGGGGTCAGTACCCGAGCCAGGCCACGGGATCGAACTCGGCCCGGGCGGCACCGCGGACCGTCATTCGCCCGAATACCGGGACGGTGACCTCCACGGCCGTCCGCACCGTAACCGTCCGCCTCCGTAGCGAGGCATCGACCCTGCAGTCGCAGGAGACGAGCCGGGCGCCGTTGGCCGTGGCGGCCCTCGCGGCCACGACGGGCGGAGAGCCCCAGCCCGTGGCGGGAAGGGTGGCGGCGGCCGCGGCCAGGGCGGCGGCCTCGGCCGCGGTCATGGCCTGTTCCCGCGCTGCCAGCGCCATGCCCACCGCCGACGAAGCCACCAGGAGGAGGGCGAGGAGGCCGGCCAGGGCCACCATCAGGACCGAGGCCGACCCCCTCTCCTTCATCGCTCCACCGCCATCGACGCCTCCGCCGAGATGTCGAACCCCATCCCGGGCGGAAACGGCGAGCCCAGGTGGTGCCGGACGGTGACCACCACCCGGGCGAGACGGCCGGGGACCGACGGCCGGGTGACGCTCACCCGGGCCCTGGGCCGTACCTCCGGGGGCAGCGCCGCCAGGGTCGCCTCGACCGCGCGCCGGGGGTCGGGGCTGGTGGCGGCGACACGGGCGCCGTCCCGCGCCGCGGCGGTCAGCTCCAGACGGGACCTGGCGACCGCGACCACCTGGGTGCCCGCGACCAGCACGAGCACCACCAGAGGGATGACCAGGAAGAGCTCCACGGTGACGCTCCCCCGGTCCCGGCTCAGAACCTGCCCAGCACCCAATCGATGACCCGGCCGAATAGGTTGCCGAGCATGCTCCCGCCGCTGCCCTGCTGCAGCCAGCGCAGGGCGATGATCGCCAGCGCGGTGGCGGCGAGGATGACCAGGAAGTACTCCACCGTCCCCTGCCCCTTCTCCTCGGACGACAGGGCGGCGAGCACCCGGTTCCAGATCCGTGTCATGTCGACACTCCTTCCTTTCCGGTGACCGACCGGATGCGGGGAGAAGTGCGGATGGCTTCAAGGCAGTCCTCCGATCAGCCCTTCGAAGACGGACAGCAACGACGGCGCGTAAAGGAGCAGGACGAGGCCGGGCAGCTGGAGCAGTGTCACCGGGACCATCAAACGGGCGGGCAGCGACCGTGCCCGGGCGAGCCGGCGGGCCCGCTCCTCGGCGAGGTCGTCGTCGATGAGGCGCCGCACCGTGTCGGCCAGGGGCGCACCCGAGCGCTGGGCGCGCGCGAGCTGGGCGATCACGGGGCGCAGCTCGCGGCCGGCGGCGGAGACGGCAGCGGGCAGCCCGGCCACCGTCGCCAGGCGCGCCGCCCGGGCGAGCTCGCGGTGTTGGGGCAGCCGGGCGGAAGCGGCGGTCAGAGCGGCCAGGACGGACCGGCCCGACCGGGCCCCGATCAGCACGATGAGGAGCACGACCCGGATCGGGAGGGGGCTGGCCC
>QGUS01000203.1 GCA_003242515.1 Actinomycetota bacterium | reverse complement strand
GAGATCGTCTCCGTGTGCCTCGCCAACGGCGGGGCGCTGTCGGGAGAGCACGGCATCGGTCTGGAGAAGAGGGACCTGATGAAGCACTACTACGGGCCGATCGACCTGGACGCCCAGGCGCGGCTCAGGGAGGTCCTCGACCCCCACGGGATCTTCAACCCGGCAAAGGTGTTGCCGCAGGGCTCGCGCTGCTTCGACTTCGCCGGGGGGAAGCCGCCGGAGGGGACGTGGGTGTGACCGCCGACCTCGTCACCCCCTCGTCGGTGGAGGAACTGGCCGCGCTCCTGGAGCGGGCCACCAGGGAGCGGCTGTCCGTACGCATCGTCGGAGGGGGCACGCACTCCGGCTTTGGCGACCCCGAGGAGCCCGACATCGTCGTCTCCACGGCGGCCCTGTCGCAGGTCCATTCCTGGGAGCCGGACGACCTCACGATCGTCGTCGGAGCCGGGGCGCGGGTTGCAGAAGTGGAGTCGATGCTCGCCGGGCGCGGCCAGACCCTGGTCTTCCCCGAGCATCCGGGCGACGCCACCATCGGGGGCGTGATCTCCGCCGGGATCTCCTCTCTCCGTCGGGGCCGCCTCTACTCAACCCGGGAGCGGGTGCTGGAGACGGTGGTGGTCACCGGGGACGGCCGGGTGGTCCGGTCCGGTGGCAGGGTGGTGAAGAACGTCACCGGTTACGACCTCTTTCGGCTCCAGGTCGGGGCATTCGGGTCGCTCGGCGTGATCGTCTCGGTCTGCCTCAAACTCTGGCCCGTCCCGCAGGCATCGGCGACGGTGACCGTCTCTGACCCGTCCGAGGCGTCCCGGGTGATCCGGCCCCTGGCGGTGCTCCAGGACCGCGACGGCACCCGGCTCTACCTCTCCGGCACCGCGGGCGAGGTGGAGACCCTCGCCTCCCGCTTCGAGGGGCCCGTCACACCCGGCCTCGACTGGCCCGCCGACCCCGACGGCGCGTGGTGCTGGTCGCTCCGTGTCCCGCCGGCGCTCACCCCCGAAGCGGTGCGCCGCCTCCCCGATTCGTGGGACTTCCTCGCCATCCACGGCGTCGGCGAGGTCAGGGCGGCGTCGCCCGACGAAGAGGGCGCGGATGATCTCCGCCGGTGGGCAGAGTCGGTCGGCGGCAGGCTGGTGGTGGCCAGGCGTCCGGCCGGCACCTCGTTCGACCCGTGGGGCACGCCCCCGCCGGGACTCGACCTGCAGCGGCGCCTCATCGAGGCCTTCGACCCGGCGCGCGCCCTCAACCGCGGCTTCCTCCCCGGAGGGATCTGATGGGCTGGGTGACCGATCTCCATCCAACCGAAGCCGAACTGAACTCGTGCGTCCAGTGCGGGCTGTGTCTGGCGGTCTGTCCGACCTTCCGGCTCACCGGCCGGGAGACGGCGTCGCCACGCGGGCGGCTCCACGCCATGATGGCCGTCCGTGACGGGGTCTCCGGGGTCGACGAGACCTTCGCCGGGATCATCGACTTCTGCCTCGGCTGCCGCGCCTGCGAGCCCGTCTGCCCCAGCATGGTCCCCTACGGCCGGGCGCTCGAGGGAGCCAGGGCCGAGATCGTCGCCCAGGTCCCCGGCCGCTCGCGCCGCCGGGTGCTCCTCGGCCGGGTCGTCCCCAGCCGGGGGCTCGTCGGCACGGGCAGCCGCCTCCTCGCCCTCGCCCAACGCCTCCGGCTCACCGCCCTGGTCCCGGGCCGCCTCCGTCGTGCCGTCGCCGGGGTGCGGCCCCTCGCCGGACGCGGGCCGAAGGTGCTCGGCCACGCCGGCGGTCCCGGCACCGCGGGGACCGTCAAGCTCCTCTCCGGATGCATCCAGGACGAGTGGTTCCGTCCCGTGAACCGCGCCGCCGTGAGGCTCCTCGAGATGGCCGGCTACCGGGTCGAAGTGCCCGAGGGCCAGACCTGCTGCGGCGCCCTCGCCGCCCACGACGGACATGCGGACGAGGCCCGCCGTCTCGCCGCGGTCAACGTCGCCGCGCTCGGCGGTGCCGACATGGTCGTGGCGACCGCGGCCGGGTGTTCCGCCCACCTCGCCGGGTACGGTCACTGGGCTGAAGGAGGCGACGACCTCGCGGGCCGTGTCGTCGATGTCACGGTGGCCGTCTCCCGGGCCATCCGGGACGGGCTGCTGCCCACGCTCGAAGGCGACCGGGGGCCGGTCGCCATCCAGGACCCCTGCCACCTGCGCCACGCCCAGCGCGTCACCGCCGAGCCCAGGCACATCCTCCGGGCTGCCGGCTACACCGTGGTCGAGACCGACCCCGGCGGCCTGTGCTGCGGCGCCGCCGGCACCTACTTCATGACCAACCCCGGGACCTCCGCCGCCCTGGGCGACCGAAAGGCCGACCAGGTCCGGGCCACGGGGGTGACCCGGGTCGCCTCCGCCAACCCCGGGTGCGAGATGCAGCTTCGCGCCCACCTCGGCACCGGCTACGAGGTGCGGCACCCCATCGAGTGGTACCTGCAGGCAGTCGCGGCCGCCGGGTAGTGTCACCGGCGATGACTGAGGCGGGCACGAGACTGGCCAGGGGACGCCGATACGGGATCCTCGCCTACGGGTCCTTCGGCATCATGCTGGGCATCGCGCTGGCGGTGGCGGGGAGCATCCTCGTCGGTCTGTCGGTGTCGATCTTCCTCGCCGGGTTCGGCTTCGTGGCCAGCGACCTGGAGCTGTCGACCGGGGCCATGATGGTCTCCGGGCTCGTCGTAGGGGTCGCCGGAGCCTTCTGCCTCGGCCTCGCCTCCGAGGGTCCCCTGGGGAGAGGTCGCCGCCTCGTCGGGTACGAGACCTGGGAGATCGGCCTCGGCCGCATCGTGGCCGCGTTCGTCATCGGGCTCATCGCCTACCTGGTCCACGGGTTCCTGGTCGACTACGTCACCGACCTGCCCCAGCCCATCCAGCAGGCGAACGAGGTGGTCCGCGCCGTCGGCGTCGCCGGCATGGTCGCCATGCCGCTGCTCGGGGTGCCGCTCTCCATGGCGATCAGGTACGCCCCGTGGGAGGAGGGGTCCTGGCTGAAGCGCCTGGAGACCCCGGTGATGTTCGTGGTCTGGGCGGTCGCCGCTCTCGTGATCCTCTAGAGGCCGATCGCGTAGATGCAGACCGGCTCGGGCTCGGCCCCGGCCCGGGTCAGGGCCTCGACCATCCACGGCGTCCACGGGACGCGCAGCGCGATCGTCTCCAGCCCGGTCTCGCGTCCCGTTGCCGCCATGTCCTCGAGCAGGTCCGGGGCCGCGTAAGGGGTCGTGGCGAGCCACCCCGATGCGGCGACGGTCCGTTCGGTGTGGCCGAGGATCACCCAGCCGGCGGGGGACTGCCAGAACCTCTGCTCCCGGACCGCCTCCCTCAGGTCGTCGGGTGTCGCGGTACGCCACCGCCACCCGATGGCGGTCATCTCCCGTCCGGCCCGGCTGAGATCGCCGGACAGCCACGACATCCAGGCGGCGTCGATGTCGGCCGAAGGCGCCGGCTGCAGCCTCGAGGCCCCGGCGATCGGCTTGCGCTGCAGCGGGTTCAGCTCGGCGTAGGCCCAGGTGGAGACCATGCGGTAGCCCATCGACTCGACCTGGCGGCGGGCAGGGGCGTTGCCCTCCTCGGTGGCCAGGCGCGCCACCCGGGCGCCCTGCTCCTTCGCCCAGTCGAGGCCCGTCTGGTTCATCAGGGAGCCGATGCCGCGGCGCCGGTGCTCCGGGTGGACCCGGGCGCCTTCCAGCCACGCCTCGGTGGGCGAGAGCATGACCACGTTGACCAGGCCGATGACCTCGTCGCCCTCGGCGCAGACCAGGGTGTGGGACTCTGGCTCCTCCAGCCAGACCGGGATCCGGTCGGCCACGTAGTCGCCCCAGTCGAAGGTGTCCCGGGTCCAGGGGGCGATCCGGGGGACGTCCTCGATGGTGGCCGGCCGGACCTCCATGGTGCTCACATCCGGTCCGGCACCTCGATGCCGAGGAGGTTCAGGCTCAGCTCCAGCG
>QGUS01000202.1 GCA_003242515.1 Actinomycetota bacterium | reverse complement strand
CCACCGGCGAACCCTGGAACCCCGAGCCCTGGTGGTGGCTGTTCCGGGAGGTCGGCGGGGAGAGGATCCCGATCGTGAACATCTCGGGCGGCACCGAGATAGGCGCCTGCATCCTCTCCGTGAACCTGCTCCAGGGCATCAAGCCGACCTCCCTCGGCAGGCCTTCATTCGGGATGGCGGCGAACGTCTACGACGCCGCGGCGAAGCCGGTGCGGGGCGAGGTCGGCGAGCTCGTCATCGAGGACTCCTGGCCCGCCATGACCCGCGGGTTCTGGGGCGAGCCCGAGCGTTACCTGGAGACCTACTGGTCGCGGTTCGAAGGGGTGTGGGTGCACGGTGACTGGGCGTCGGTCGACGAGGACGGCTTCTGGTATCTCCACGGCCGCTCCGACGACACGCTCAACATCGCCGGCAAGCGGATCGGACCGGCGGAGATCGAGTCTGCCGCGGTGGCGCTGCCCGAGGTGACGATGGCGGCGGCGATCGGCGTGCCCGACCCGGTGAAGGGAGAGACCGTCGCCCTCTACGCGGTGCCCGCCCCCGGCGTGGAGGCGGGACCCGACCTCGAGGCGAAGGTCTCCGACGCGGTGGCGGCCTCGCTGGGCCGGTCGTTCCGGCCGTCGAAGGTCGTCTTCGTCCCCGACCTGCCCCGGACGCGGTCGCAGAAGATCATGCGGCGGGTGGTCCGTGCGGTCGCCCTCGGCCAGGACCCGGGCGACGTCTCCAGCCTGGAGAACCCGGACGCTCTCCAGCACCTCGGCGCCGAGCTCTGAGCCGACGCCCGTGCGGCGGGTGCCGCGCAGCAGCCCTATTTGGCAGGCATCCGGGCGCCGGCGTCGAGCCGGATCACCTCGCCGTTGAGCATCGGGTTCTCGACGATCGCCTGGACCAGGTGGGCGAACTCGTCGGGACGGCCCAGCCGCTGCGGGAACACCTGGATCTTGCCCAGCGCCTCTTTCAGCTCCGGCGGGGCGGCGGCGAGCAGCGGCGTGTCCATGATCCCCGGCGCGATGGTGCACACCCGGATCCCGAGCGCGCCGAGGTCGCGGGCGATGGGGAGGGTCATCCCGACCACGCCTCCCTTGGACGCCGAGTAGGCGGCCTGGCCGACCTGGCCCTCGAAGGCGGCGATGGACGCTACGTTGACGATGACGCCGCGCTCGCCCTCCTCGTTGGGCTCGTTGCGGGCCATCACGCCGGCGACGTTCCGGATCACGTCGAACATCCCGATCAGGTTGACCTCGATGACGGTCCGGAACAGGTCGAGGTCGAAGAGGGAGCCGTCACGGGACACCGTGCGCATCGCAGGGGCGATGCCGGCGGCGTTGACCAGCACGTGGACCTCGCCCCACAGCTCGGCGACACCCTGCACCGCGGCGGCCACCGCCTCGCGGTCGGTGACGTCGACCTCGAAGAAGCGGGCGTTCTCCCCCAGCTCCTCCTCGGCGGCCCGGCCCCGGTCACGGTTGACGTCGAACATGGCGACCCTGGCGCCGTTGGCGATGAAGCGGCGCGCCGCCCCGTTGCCGAGGCCCGACACGCCGCCGGTGACGATTGCGGTCTTTCCCTTGAGGTCCATCGGTCGGCGACGCTACCACCGATAGGACCGGGCAAGTGCTACTGATGATGCGGTGATCGGCGTCTTCGACTCGGGTCTCGGCGGCCTCTCGGTGCTGGCCGAGATCCGGCGCACCCTCCCCGACTCCGACCTGCTCTACGTGGCCGACCGCAAGCGCGCTCCCTACGGGACGCGCAGCCTGGAGGAGGTGAGGGACTTCTCCCTCGAGATCGCCGGCTGGCTCCTCGACCACGGCGCCGGCACGATCGTCGTGGCCTGCAACACGGCGTCGGCCGCATCCCTGGACGACCTGAGGGCCCGTCACCCGGACGTGCCGATCGTGGGCATGGAGCCGGCCGTGAAGCCCGCCGCCGAACGCACCGGCACCGGGGTCATCGGTGTCTTCGCCACGGCCGCCACCTTCCAGGGCCGCCTCTTCGAGACCACCGTCCACCGTTGGGCCGAGGACAAGCAGGTGAAGGCGATGGCGTGCCCCGAGTGGGTGGTACTGGTGGAGAGCGGCGTGCTCGACGGGCCGGAGGCCGACAGCGTCGTCAGGCCGCCGGTCGAGGAGGCCCTGTCGGCCGGGGCGGACACACTGGTCCTCGGCTGCACCCACTTCTCCTTCCTGGCCCCCGTCATCTCCCGAATCGCCGGGCCGGGGGTGGACGTGATCGACCCGGCTCCGGCCGTGGCCCGCCAGACCGCACGCGTCACCCGGGACGCAGGGGGCCGCGGAAGGGTCACCCTGGCCGCCTCGGGTGACCTCGACGAGTTCGCCCGTCTCGTCACCCGGATTGGCAGCTGGGACGGGGCGGATATGGTGCCGTACCCATGAGGGCCGCCTGGTCGTCGCCGACGACCCGCATCGACGCGTCAGAGGGTGTCATCTCCGATCCCGGCACCGGGCAGGACCGGTACCGGGTGGCGATGTACGCGCTGAGGACCAGCCCATCGCCGCTGGCGATCGCGGCGTTCACCTTCGACCCCGACGAGCCCGGCTCCGTCGTCATCGTCCCCGAGGCCGGCCATGCCCTGCCCGCGGCGCGCGCGGTGCCCCGCGGGAGGGTGGTGGACGACGGGAAGGCGGAGTGGGATCTCTCGTTCGCCCGCTCGACCGAGGCACTGGCGTCCGGGGCAGTCGAGAAGCTGGTCCTCGCCCGGCGGGTCACATGCCGGTTCGACGGCGAGGTAGATCCGGTGCGGGTCTGGCAGAACCTCGTGGCCCAGAACCCCGGAACCTACTGCTTCCTGGTCGACGGGTTCACCGGGGCCAGCCCGGAGCTGCTGATCCGGGTGGAAGGCCCGACGGTCGAGTCGCTGGCCCTGGCGGGCACCGGGGTGACGGACTACGACCTCGCCGGTGAGCTGATCGACACCGAGCACCGTCTCGCCGCCGACTCCGTCGCCGAGGCGCTGGCCCCGCACGTGGAAGGGCTCGTGTCCGAGCGCGGCATCCACCGCTTCGGCGGGCTCGCCCACGTCGGCACCCGGTTCACCGGCGAGCTGCGCGACGGGGTCACGGTCCTCGACCTCCTCGCCGCGGTGCACCCGACGGCCGCGGTGGCCGGGACCCCGCGGGACGAGGCGCTCCGGATGATCCGAGAGATCGAGGGCCCGCGCGGCCTCTACTCCGGGCCGGTCGGGTGGTTCGACCGGGAGGGCAACGGCGAGTTCGCCATCGCCCTCCGCTGCGGCACGATCGAGGGCGACACGGCGGTGCTGCATGCCGGCGGCGGGCTCGTGGCCGGCGCGGACCGCGACCGCGAGTGGCGGGAGACCGACCTGAAGCTCCAGCCCATGTGGGACGCGCCGTACTACCAGGGCTCGGGCAAGCTGAAGGACAGGGTGGCGCTGATCACCGGGGCCGACTCCGGCATCGGCCGCGCCGTGGCGGTGCTGTTCGCGCGCGAGGGCGCGGACGTCGCCATCGCCTATCTCGACGAGCACGAGGACGCAGAGATCACGCGCGCCGCGGTCGAGCAGGAGGGGCGGCGTGCCCTCCTTCTGTCCGGCGACGTCGCCGACCCGGCCTTCGCCCGCCACGCGGTGGACCACACGATCTCGGCGCTGGGCGGGCTGGACGTCCTGGTCCCCAACGCCGCGTTCCAGCAGCACGCCCAGGCGATCGAGGACATCACCGACGTCCAGTTCGACCGGACGCTGAAGACCAACCTCTATGGCTGCTTCTACCTGTGCCGAGCGGCCGCGCCGCACATGAAGCCGGGCTCGGCCATCGTCATCACCGGCTCGGTCACCGGCCTGGAGGGCAAGAAGACCATGCTGGACTATGCGCTGACCAAGGCCGGGCTGCACGCTTTCGCCCGCTCGCTGGCCGGATCGCTGGTCAACGGGGGCGTGCGCGGGAACGGGGTGGCCCGGGGCCGGGGGGGAACGCGGCTGACCCCCGCGGCCCCCCCGCCGAAACAGGGAAGG
>QGUS01000201.1 GCA_003242515.1 Actinomycetota bacterium | reverse complement strand
GGTCATGTCGACGTCGGTCCACACGACGACGCGCCCTCGGGCGGCCATCGTCCCGTACTTGCGGGCCGACCCCGATCCACGGTTGGTGTTGAACCGGATGGTCCTCACACCGAGCTTCTCGGCGATGTCCCCCGACCCGTCCGTGGAGCCATCGTCCACGACGATGATCTCGTAGCTGTAGGACGAGGCCTCCATCGCCTTCGCGATGCGGCGCACCTCCTCTTCGAGGTGGGTGGCCTCGTTGTACACGGGCAGGACGATCGAGACGTCCAGGTCACTCGCGTAGCTGCCGGAAGTGGACACGAGCGGAATCTACTTGTGCCCCGGAACGGCTCCAACGACCCCCCTCCCGGGGGCAGGAGCGCGGCCCAGCATGACCAGGGCTCCCGCTGCCAGCGCCAGATGGAGGAGCCACCCCGCTGGGCCCGCCGCCATGGTGAAGAGCGTGGGCACGAATCGCCCCTCCAGCATCTCTGTCAACCAGAGACCCAGGCCGGCAGGATCATCCCTGTGGACGAATGGATTCGTGAGCGTCGCGGCGAGCATCGTGACCACGCTGACCGCCATGGATGCGATTGCCAGCAGCCGCCACCTCCTCCAGGCGCGGACGAAGGGGACCGTCAGGAACGGCAGCAACGGCGTCATGTACCGCGGTCCCGGCGAGTCACCACCCCAGGGGTTCTCCCAGAAGAACGGGAGCAGGAGGAACGCCGCGAACATCGCCACGGCCACGACGGAGTCCACATCCCTCTTGCGGAGGTGGGTCGCAGCACCAGCCACCGCGATCAACACGACCGGGGTGGCGACCAGCAAGCCCCGGCCGTGCAAGAACAGGGCCAGCAGGTTCTCGGCAGCCGGCGATGAGAACGACTCGAAGAACCCTCGAGCCTCCGACCGCACGCCGCTGAATGCGGTGTACTGGTACGAGAGCCGGTACCACGCACCGAAGGCGAAGTGGTTGTACACGCCCAGCACCAGCGCGGGCGGGACGCCACCCGCCACGAACTGCCACCACGAACGGCGGTGACGCCAGAGCACGACGCCGAACAGAACGATCACTCCCAGCGCCGCGGTGTACTCGGTCAGCACCGCCAGCCCGGCGAACAGCCCGGCGAGGGTCGCCCGCCGCCACCCGGCCGGATGGGGGCGGGCCTCCAGGCAGACGTACGAAGCGAACAGGAAGGCCGCTGCGGTGACGTGACCGAAGAGCAGTGCCGAGAACGGGAGGAGCATCGTGCCGAAGAACACGGCCAGGACCGGCGCCACGCCCGCCTCCGGCTCCACCACTGTGGCCCTCCGGATCATCAGGACGACGAGCAGAGCACCCGCGAAGGAGGAACACCAGAATGTCACCCACCACAGGCCGAGGTTCCCGTCGATACGCAGGATCGTGGCGTCCTCCACGCCGAACAGCTTCCCCACCGCGAAGAACGGGACCGCGAGCAATGGTTGGCCAGGAGCCTTGTCCGAATAGAGGTGCCCGTCCTTGGCCGCCTTGTCGATTCCGAGCACCCGCTCATAGGCGTCGAGCTGAACCGTGCCCCGTTCGACGACGGCGGCCGTGAGGGCATACCGCGAGGCCTGCTGTGCCATGTAGGGGTGCACCAGCGTCCCTGCGACCAGGAGGACGAGAACGGCGGCCCAGAAGGCCTTGGTGGAGAAGATCCCCGAGTTCACACCCCCAGTATCGGCTCCGGGTGAGCGTTCCCCGAGCACCAACCGGGTTCAGCCGGCCTCGACCTGTCTGAGCTCACGGCGGAACTCGGCGATCTCACCCCTGAGCCGGACCTCGTCTCGAATCGGAGATCCTTGGCAGCCTGGTGCCACCGACGAGAACTCGCTGGACGCCAATCTCCCAGGCTCCCCTCGGCCCGAATCGCCCGGCACATCCGCAGGAGCGCTCGGCATGCCTCCATACGAGTGGCTTTTCATGGTCCCACATGGCGTCAATTCGACCAATAGCGCAGGAAGACGATCACCGATCCCATGACCAGCAACCAGAACCCGACCCTGGCGACCTTGGACTTCCGGGCCCAATCTGGATAGGCGAGCGCCAGGAGCGGTCCGGCAGCGGTCAAGGCTTCGAGAGGGTATCGATAGCCGACGAACCCACCACCACCCGAGTATCGATTGGCTTTGAGTTGGAGCAAGAGATAGAGAACCCCACCCATGGCAGCGCCCCGTGACCAGGCGGGCGCTTCCCGCCACGCGGGAGCGAGACGAATGACTAGTAGCACCAGGAACGGCGAAATGATGAACAGCCCCACCGCGGGATCGAACAAGGCCCCGAACACGTTGCGAACGAGGCCGAGAAGGTCGGGGCTGGCCAGGTTCTCCACAAAGCTCTCCGAGTAGCCGCCTCGAATGGTGACCCGTCCCCATAGCCACCAGTTGTAGGTGAGAAGAGCTGCGAGACCTATCGCCGAACCTGAGCCGACAAGTATTGCCGGACGAATCCTCTTACGGTGCCAGGCAACGGCCAGCCCGATACCGAGTGCGACGGATGCGAGATGGGGACGGGTGAGTATCGCTCCCCCGACGGCTAGGCCGGACAGGAAGAGCCGATCTCGCGCCGCCAGGTAGGTACCCAAGGCCACCCAGAAACTGCCCGGGCCGTGCTGCCACAGGGCTGACGCCGCTACCGGCCACATCGTCGTGCCGATGCCACCAACCAGGCCTGCACCTACCGCCAGCGGCCACGATGCCCCTGTCGCCAGGACCGAGAGAGCGACGAATCCCATCGCCCCGGCTACGGCAAGCGAGGCCGCGACTTGCCCGGGTCGCACCGACGGGACAGGCAGGAGGATCGGCGGCGCGTCGGGTCTGTTGTTCCCTGCGACCCAGCCGTACTTGGCCGGATCGTTTGCGATGAGGTAAAAGGGGGCACCGAATGCTGCCGCCCCGGGCGGGTATTGGCTCACTGGCCCGCGAGGGCTGTCTACGTACCAGCCGATGTTCCGGTAGTAGTCAGGCGCCGTGGCTTCGGCATATTCCGCGAGGATCACCGTGCGCTTCATTGCCATGTGCCATGAGGTCACCGCGTTGGTGGTCGCATCGATATGGTTGCCGCGTGGGTGAAGCCCTGGGTTCGGCACAAGTACATACAGCGCGATCAGGGGCCCGAACACAGCCAGGTAGACCTGGAGCGCGGTTGGCTCCCAGGCGCGAAGACGCTCCAAGAATGGACGAACAGACACCTAGATCTGAGTATCGGCGCGCCTGCCCCTGACTTGCGGGATTACGCCTCAGCCGGCCTCGGCGACCTCGCGCAGCTCCCGTCTCAGCTCGGCGATCTCGTCACGCAGCCTCGCCGCATACTCGAACCGGAGCTCCTTGGCGGCCTGGTGCATCTCCTCCTCGAGGCTCATGATCAACCGGGCCAGGTCCGGGCCTTCGAGGTCCAGCGGCGCCCTCCGGTCGATCTCGCGACGCCTGCGGTCGGCCGCCGGGGCATCCGAGCTCTGCACCAGCTCGAGGATGTCGGAGACCTTCTTCCGCACCGTCTGCGGGTCGATCCCGTGCTCCGCGTTCCACTCCATCTGCGCCTGCCGGCGCCGGTTGGTCTCGTGGATCGCCCGCTTCATCGACTCGGTGATGTTGTCCGCGTACATGATCACCTGACCGTCGACGTTGCGGGCGGCGCGGCCGATGATCTGGATCAGGGAGGTCTCGGAACGGAGGAAGCCCTCCTTGTCGGCGTCGAGGATCGCCACCAGGGAGACCTCCGGCAGGTCGAGTCCCTCCCGCAAAAGGTTGATGCCGACGAGGACGTCGAACTCCCCCAGCCGCAGCTCCCTCATGATCTGGACCCGCTCCAGAGTGTCGATCTCAGAGTGCATGTACCTGGCCCTCACCCCCATCTCGAGGAGATAGTCGGTGAGGTCCTCGGCCATCTTCTTGGTGAGGTGGGGGCCCAGCACCCGCCGGTCCCTGGCGGCGGGTTCCCGGGTCTCGCTGACCAGGGCTGCGACCGGCCCCTTCGTGGGCCGGCACTTC
>QGUS01000200.1 GCA_003242515.1 Actinomycetota bacterium | reverse complement strand
AGGAAGGGGCCTCCGATGACCTCACCGCAGACCTTGAGCGAGGCCGACCGGCGCCTCCTCGCTTCCTGGGCCGCGGACTGCGCAGAGCGGGTCCTCCCCATCTTCGAGGCGGCGATGCCCGGAGACACGCGGCCCCGTGAGGCGATCGAAAGGGCCCGGTCTTTCGCCGCCGGGGACCTCCCCGTGGACGAGGCGATCCGGCTGCGCTTCGTCGGAGGACGGTCGGGTACCGGTGCTCCCGAGCCGGCGGCGGCCGCGGCGGCGCGATCCGCGGGCCAGGCGGCCGCGGTCTGCCACCTGGGCGCTCACGCCCTGGGGGCGGCCGCCTACGCCCTCCGGGCCGTGGAGCTGACCGGCGGCTCGGTGGAGGACGAGCTGGGGTGGCAGTTGGGGCGGCTCACCCCCGAGATGGCGGCTGCCCTCCGCTCACTGCCCCCGGCCGGCACCGATCGGTCGGGCCCGCTCGGCCCGGGGTTGCTCACCCGGGGCCGGCTCGGCGAGATCCTGGTGATGCTCCAGGAACGGACCGGCAGCCTGTCTTGATCGGGCCGGAAAGGACGAGAGGCCCGTGGGGCCTCTCGCACGACACGGTTCCGCTCTGCGGGCTCAGGCCGTCCTGCGTCGGGTGGCGGCGAGGAGACCCGCACCCGCGACCACGAGCGCCAGCGCCCCGATGGCGAGCCGGAGGTGGTCCCCTCCGGTGAAGGGGAGGAGGCCGGCATGGACCGTCACCTGATGGAGCTCGCAGACCTGGTGGTCGGAGCAGACCAGGACGGAGAAGGCGTCGTCTCCGACGTAGTCGGGGTCGGATGTGTAGGTGACGGAGTCGCTCCCGTAGGCCAGCCGGCCGTGAGCGGGTGACGCGGCGGTGGTGAAGGTGAACCCGGGGGCTGCCAGGAGGACCGGCGAGTCGGCGGTCATGCCCACGAGAAGCCGGTAGGTGTGCGAACCGCCCTTGCCCGTCTGGATCGTGGCGGTCTTCACGAAGGGCTCACCCGGGGTCACCGTCACGCTGATGGTGGCGGTTCCGGTGGCGCCTTCGGAGTCGGTCACCCGGACCTCGATGGTGTCCGTCCCGGCAAACCAGTCGCCGGGCGTGTAGGTGAGGGTCCCGGCCCGGAGGTCTGCCCTGCCGTTCTCGGGCTGCCCGGTGACCGAGAAGGTGTGGGTGTCGCCTTCGTCGGGGTCGGTGACCAGTGCGGTGAGGTCGATCTCGACGGGTTCGCGCGCCCCGGTATGGACTGAGGCGTCGGCCATGGTCGGGGCATCGTTCGCTTCGACCACGGTGATCGTGACGTCACCTATGGTGCAGGCCACACCGTCGCACACCTGGTACAGGAACCCGTCGGGGCCCACGTAGTCGGGGAAGGGGGTGTAGACGACCTCGGGACTGCCGCTCTCCTGGGTGAAGTAGCCGTGTTGAGGTGCGGAGACGACCTGGAAGTGGAGCAGGTCGCCTTCGACGTCGGATCCTTCGAGGGTGATGGTGGTCGCGGTGTCCTCGGTCACGGTCACATGGACCGGCGCGGCGACCGGGGGGTCGTTGACCGGTAGCACCCAGATCACGACCTGCCCCTCCCCGCAGAAGCCGTCGAGGTCGCAGGCCTCGTAGGTGAACTCGTCCGCACCGTGGAAGTCCGGGATCGGCGTGTAGGTCCACCACCCCGGTTCGACCGGGGAGAGGACGCCGTAGCTCGGGCCGCTGATCCGGGAGAACGAGATGACGACCGATCCCTCCAGGACGGGTGTGACCACGGATCGGACGTCGACGCTCACGGGCTGGTCCTCGTCCGTCTGCACCAGCAGCAACTCGGTCTGGACAGGGGGATCCGTGATCTCGAAGAGGAGCCCGGTGTGGACGGTGGCCCCGAGCGGCAGCATGGCGCGGGGGCTCCTCCATGCCGGGTTTCCGGATGAAGGTGCCGCAGGTGTGGCCGGCAGCATGAGGCCGACGATCGCGAGCAGGGTCGCGATCAGCACAGAGCGGCGACGGGCCGATGGACGCGCGGGCATCACTCCTCCTCGAGAGCCTGGACCCGGCCGGGAGGAGGTTACCCGCTAGCTCCCAGGGACTTCCAGGGGAGTGGCGGCGGGCCGCGCCCGTCAACGCACCGATGCGATCCAGTCCTCGACGGCCGTGGTCAGCATCGGGAGCGGCATGGCGCCGTGGGTCAGCATCTGGTCGTGGAAGCCCCGGATGTCGAAGCGGCCGCCGAGCTCCTGCTCCGCAATGCGGCGGAGCCGCATGATCTCGAGCTGGCCCATCTTGTAGGACAGGGCCTGGGCGGCCATCCCGATGTAGCGGTCGACCTCCTGCTCGATGGTGAGCAGCCCGATCGGGGTCCACTCCCGGAAGAAGTCGATCGCCTGCTGCCGGCTCCAGCCGAGGGCGTGCATCCCCGTGTCGGTGACCAGGCGTGCCGCGCGCCAGGCGTCGGCGCTGACCATCCCGAGCCGGTCTACGGGAGAGCTGTACAACCCCATCTCGTCGGCGAGCCGCTCCGAGTAGAGGCCCCAGCCCTCGGTGTGGGCGAACACCTGCGCGTACCGCCGGAAGGTCGGAATGCCCTCCAGCTCCGCCGCCAGCGAGCGGTCGAAGTGGTGGCCGGGGATCGCCTCGTGGAAGGTGATCGCCTCGTACTCGTACCGGTTGCGCTCCTCGGGCCTGTAGGTGTTGAGGAAGTAGGTGCCCGGGCGGGACCGGTCGATGGGCGGCATCAGGTAGTAGGCGGGCGGCATCGCCGGCGCCTGTGCGGTCGGCACCGGGACCACGTCGCACGGCGTGTCGGGCCGGGCTCCGAACCAGTCGTCGACCGCGGCCCATGCCCGTTCGATCGCCGATCGGGCGTGGGCGAGCATCTCGTCCTCCGAGGCGAACCGGAGCGCCGGGTCGGTGTGGAGCCGATCGAACACCTCCTCCTTCGCTGACGCGCCGAAGGCCTCCCGGCCGATCTCCACCCACTCGGAGGCGTTGATCTGCGTCGCCCATTCCAGCCCGATCTCGTGGATGCGCTGCGGCGTCAGGTCGAGCTGCGTGTACTTCTCGATGAGGGTTCCGTAGACCTCCTCGCCGCCCTCCATCCAGACGAGGCCGCACCGGTCGTCGCCCCGGGAGTGCGGGACGACATGGGAGCGGATGCCGTCGGCGTAGGCCGCGACCGCGGGGCGGATGACATCGGTCACCAGGCGTGACCCGCGTTCCCGCCAGCTCCCTTCGTCGCCGGGGACCTGGAGGACGAGGAAGGGGTCGGCATTGAGCGGCGAGGCGACGTACGCGTCAAGCTGGGCGAGCACGCGGGTCACGGGCGCCAGCGCCGGGGTCATCCCCCGGGCGACGTTCTCGCGGTGGAAGGCCAGGGCGCCTTCCAGGTACTCCGGAATGCGCTCGTACCGTCGGAGCAGCATGTCGGCCTGGGATCGATCGGACACGGTGTTCTGCCGGCTGTCCCCGAGGATGCGGGTGTGGGGGCCGATGAACGGGTCGATGGGGGCGACCAGGTAGCGGGTCTCGATCTCCCGGGCGTAGTTGGAGGCCTCGTAGATCAGCAGCTCCCGGGTGATCCGCTCCTGGGTGGTCATCCCCGAGGTGTCGAGGGCGCGGGCCCGGTCGGCGATGTCGGCGAACGCGGCGCCCATCTCGCCGAGCCATTCGTCGTCGAAGCGGCGCAGCTCGTCGTCGTAGTCGTGGACGCCGGAGACCGTGGCGATGGTGGGCGAGTAGCGATTGCGGGTGTCCCAGAAGCGGTCGGCGAGGTCCTGGAGCGTCATGCCGCGACCGTAGTAGCGGGCTTCACTCCACGACCAGCCGGTATCCCATGCCCCGGACCGTCTCGATGCGGTCCTTCCCGAGCTTCTTCCTGAGGTAGCCGACATAGACGTCGACGACGTTGGAGCCCGGGTCGAAGTGGTAGCCCCACACGTGGGAGAGGAGCTGCTGGCGGGAGAGGACCTGGGCGGGGTGTCGGAGGAAAGTCTCCAGCATGGCGTACTCCTTCGCCGAGAG
>QGUS01000199.1 GCA_003242515.1 Actinomycetota bacterium | reverse complement strand
CCCTCCAGGAACGACCGGGCGTGCTCCAACGCCCGCGCCATGAGCGCCTCCGGCTCCACCGCCTCCAGGCCCAGGCCGATCCGGACCGCCTCCTCGGCTCCGACGATGCGCCCGGTCACGGCCAGCTCCTTCGCTCGCTGCAGCCCCACGATCCGGGGCAGCAGCCACGACCCGCCGAAGTCCATGGCGAGGCCGCGGCGCACGAAGATCTCCGAGAACCGCGCCCGGGTGGTGCAGACGACGACGTCGCACCCGAGCGCCAGGTTCATCCCGGCGCCCACGGCGACCCCGTCGACCGCGGCGATGGTCGGCTTGGTGAGACGGTGCAGGGCCATCGCGGCCGCACCCACCGTCTTCATCCGGGTGTACCGCTCGGGGACCGACTTCGGCTCCAGACGGGTCTCGTCGAGGTCGGCGCCGGCGCAGAACTCTCCCCCGGCCCCGGTGACGACCAGCACCCGCGCATTCGAGTCCTCGAAGTCGCGGAAGGCACGCTCCAGATCGGCCCATCCTTCGACGGGTATGGCGTTCTTCCGCTCCGGGCGATCGAGGGTGAGGATGCGCACCGGGCCGTCGTCGGTGACACGGAGCCAGGACATGGCGGTTATCTAAACAGGATCACGGAACCGGGTACCGTCTGGGTGTGGGCTACAACCCGTTCCGCAAGCACTCCAGGTCGAACGCAGAGATCGCCGCGATGGTGCTCTGTGGGCTCGCCGCCGTCGCGCTGATCGTATGGGCCCTGATTCCGAACTGACCGTCACGCCCGTCCAGCCCTACCAGGCCCGCAAGGAGTACATCTGCCCGGGGTGTGACAACAGCATCCCGCCCGGCACCTTCCACCTGGTGGTCGTCCCCCAGGAGGCGCCCGACCTGCGACGCCACTGGCATCACGGATGCTGGTTCAAGGAGCAGCGCCGCCTCCACGGGCGCGGCTACGCCGGCTAGGCGTCCCGCTTGCCCAGGCCCAGCCAGGTGAGCAGGGTCCCGACGACGGTCCACCCGATGAGCACCAGCGCGGCATGGGTGACGCTCATCCCGGCGCCCGGCACGAAGTCCTCCAGCATCGGTGGCACGTCGATCCCGAACAGCGCGGCGCTGGCGGCGGTGGCGGAGATGGTCTCGTAGGGGTCCCACAGGGAGAGGAACGACTCGAGGAAGTAGAAGCCGAGCACGGCGCCGATCGCCGGGCCGACCGACCGGATGAGCGACACGGCGCCGAGACCGAGTGCCGCCCAGGCCGCGGCCACGAGGATGAGCTTCCAGGCGATCCCCAGCCAGACGGAGAGCTCGGGGCCTCCGGACCCGTCGGCGAAGAAGTAGACGAACCCCGACCAAGCCGCGACCGCGACGATGTATCCGAGCCAGGACGCTCCGATGTAGGCGGCCACACGCACGAGCACGTGCCGGACCACCGACGACTCCCGGGTCAGGGCCGTGGCCCACACGGTCCCGCTGAGCTCGGCCCCGAGGCCGACCGCAGTGAGCAGCATCGGGAACCACGCCTGCGTGGCGACCTGGGTGACGCCGAACTCGTACGCTCCCGGCTTGACCACGTCCGGCATCGCATCGGCCATCTCGGGGAACCACTGCTTGAACAGGACGAGGACGAGCGCGGCGAACAGGGTGAACAGCGCCAGGATGAGCACCATCCCGGGATAGAGCTTCCGCCGCCCCAGCTTGCGGACCTCGGCGCGAAGTAGGCCCATCATGCACCCCCCGTCAGGCCCAGAAACACCTGCTCCAGGCTGCTCTTCGCCGGCGCCACCACCCTCGGGTAGATGCCCTCGCTGGCGAGCAGCCGGATGATCTCCGGCGAGTCCTCCGAGGCGACGTGCAGGTGGTCGTCGCGACGGTCGACCTCGATCCCGGCGGCCTCGAGGACACGGGCGGCCCGTTCCCTGTCGTCGACCTCCACCCTGGTGCCGCCACCGTCAAGCAGGGAGCGCAGCGGGCCCTGCACCACGAGCCGGCCCCGGTTGACCACGACCACGTAGTCCGCCAGCTCTTCCACGTCGGCGAGGTTGTGACTGGACACGACGACGGTCTTGCCCGCGTCGGCGAGGCCGCGGAGACGGGCCTTGAAGGCGTGCTGGCCGGCGGGGTCGAGGCCGTCGAGCGGCTCGTCGAGGGACAGCAGTTCGGGGTCGCCGATCATCGCCGCGGCCAGGGGGAGCCGCTGGGGCATGCCCTTCGAGTAGCCGGCGACCCGGCGGTCGGCGTCGGCGGTCATGCCGACGAACTCGAGGAGCTGGTCGATGCGGTCGTGCCCGAAGCCGAGGGTGTCGGCGGCCACCTGCATGTTGACCCGCCCGGTCAGGGCCCGGATGAGCCCTGGCTCCTCGATGATCACGCCCACCTTCTTCGTCACCTCCCGCAGACGGTCCGGGACCTTCATGCCCAGCACCTCCATCTCCCCGTCGTCGGGACGCGTCAGGCCGAGGAGGGAGCGGAAGGTCGTGGTCTTTCCGGCGCCGTTGGGGCCGAGGAAGCCGGTCACCTGGCCGGCCGGGATCTCGAAGCTCAGGCCGTCGAGCGCGACGTTGCCGCCGTAGGTCTTCTTGAGACCCGAGACGCGGACTGCGAGCGAAGACACCGGGGGATTCTTACCGGCGTGTCGTGCTTTTCAAAAGACTCCGGGCACCCAGTGGAACTCGACGACTCCGTCACCGACCCCCACTCCGATCACGTCGAACCTGCGGGCGCCCGCCTGCCACGCCAGCCGGGAGGCACGACGACGCTTGCCCGGGTCGGCGGCGTCGACCGGGTCCTCCCTCCCCCGGCTCGTCCGCACCTCGACGGCGACACGGACACCATGGTCGAGGGCGAGGATGTCGATCTCACCACGTCCGACGCGGACGTTGGTGGCCACGACCTGCAGACCGTGGGACGCGAGGAACCGGCAGGCGAGGTCCTCGCCGAGACGCCCCAGGGCGGGGCGCCCTAGAAGTTGATCTCGGCGTCCTCCAGACGCTCGACGTAGACGTCCCGGAAGGTGAGGACCTGGACCTCCTGGAGGAAGCGGCTCGGGCGGTAGACGTCCCACACCCAAGCATCCTTCAGGCGGACGTCGAAGTAAACCGACCCGTTGAGCTCCTTGGGCTGGATGTCCACCTGGTTGGCGAGATAGAAGCGCCGCTCCAGCTCTACCCCGTACTTGAAGAGGGGGAGAACGTCATGAAACTCCTTGTGGAGCTGAAGCTCCACTTCGGCGTCGAAACGCTCCAGTTCTTCCATGACTCCTGCCCTTGCCTCGCTTGGCTGCGCCGGATCATATGTCCCGACGCCGGATTAGAGCCCCGGAAAACGGGAAAGGTTTCGCCGTTCTTACAGGTTCTCACAGCCCGCCGACGCGTGAGGGAGGCCAGATGATCATGAACGCCTCCCCGATCAGGTCATCGACCGGGACGGGACCGAACACCCGCGAGTCCATGGAGAAGTTGCGGTTGTCTCCCATGAGGAACACCTCGTCGGGGCCGAGGGTGACGGGACCGAAGTCGGGCATGGTCACACCCGGCGGCAGATAGGGCTCCTCGAGCGGGACCCCGTCGATGTGGACCCGGTTGCCCCTGATCTCGAGGGTCTCCCCGGGCAGGCCGATGACCCGCTTGATCAGGTCCTCCTGGTGGACGGAGATCCCGATCGCCTCCAGCACGGCCCGACGCACGGACTCGAAGAACGACTCTTCCAGCTCCGGGGCTGCGGGATCGGTGAACACGACGATGTCGAACCGGTCCGGCTCGCCGAACCGGGTGGTCAGCTTGTTGACCATCACCCGGTCGTTGATGTGGATCGTCGGGAGCATCGACTCCGACGGGATGTAGAAGGGCTGGAAGAGGAACGTCTTGATCAGGATGGCGATGACGAGCGCCGTGATGAGAAGACCCGGCAGCTCGCGCCAGAAAGAGCGCGGCTTGCCGGGTGCTTCCTCTTGGGTGTTCTTAACAAAATCTGAGGTTCCGGGCGAATAGAGAGGGTAAAAATCACGATACGCACGCTCATTATCAAAA
>QGUS01000198.1 GCA_003242515.1 Actinomycetota bacterium | reverse complement strand
CGTCGGCGATCGCCAACCGAGCGGCGTCGATGCCCTCCCGCGTGTCGGCCACCGCTCCGGTCACCTCGAGGGCCAGGGCGGCGCCGAGGGCCAGGGCGTCACGGTGCGCCGGGTGGTCGTCACCGGCCAGTGCGGCCGACAGCCTCCGGGCATTCGCCTCCGGCTCGCCTCCGGCGAGCACCGCCGGGTCGCATCGCTCCAGCCCGTAGGCGGCCGGGTCGCGCACCGTCTCGTCGACCCGTCCCTGACGGACGTCGAGACACAGGAACGGCCCCACCGGCGTGGGCTCGTCCCACCCGCCGGCGCCGTGCACCACGAACGCCCGCTCCACGCCGGGCATGCCGGCCAGCGTCCGTGCCATCACCCGGGCAGCGCCGGGGCTGAAGGCGCCGACCACCATGAACGGAGGAGCGGCCGGGTTGCTCAGGGGCCCGAGCACGTTGAACACCGTCCTCACCCCGAGCGCCTTCCGGACGGGGGCGATCTCGCCCATGGCCGGGTGGAAGTGCGGGGCGAAGAGGAAGGTGAACCCGATCTCCTCCAGGCAGCACGCCGCCAGTTCGGGCTGGAGGGGGATGGGGAGCCCGAGGGCGGCCAGCACGTCGGCCGACCCGGACCTGCCGGACACGGCCCGGTTGCCGTGCTTCACCACCCGGGCACCGGCCGCGGCGGCGAGGATGGCGCTCCCCGTGGAGAGGTTGAGGCTGCCCGACCCGTCTCCCCCGGTGCCCACCACGTCCACATAGGCCCCGCCCTCCGGGAGGGGCGGTTTGACGGCGAGGCGCCGCATCGCGGTGGCGAGGCCCCTGATCTCGTCGGGCGTCTCCCCCTTCATGCGGAGTGCCACCAGGATCCCTCCGGCCTGCGCCGGCGACAGGCCCCCTTCGGCCATCACGGTGAGCAGGGCGCCGGCCTCGTCCTCGGTGAGACTCTGCCCGGCGGCGACGCGTTCCAGCAGGGCGGTCACGTCGATCATCACGCCACCTCCACGGCGAGGAAGTTCTGGAGGAGGGCCGGGCCCTCCGGTGTGAGCACGCTCTCGGGGTGGAACTGGACCCCCTCAACGGGGAGGTCGCGGTGCCGCACCCCCATGACCTCGCCGTCGTCGCTGGTGGCGGTGACGGCGAGGGTGTCGGGGATCGACCCGGCGGCGGCCGCCAGGGAGTGGTACCTGCCGGCGACGAACGGCGAGCCGAGTCCCCGGAAGATCGTCTGGCCGTCGTGGAACACCCGGGAGGTCTTGCCGTGCATCAGGGTGCCGGCGGGGATTACCTCTCCCCCGAACAGCTGGACGATGCACTGGTGGCCCAGGCAGACGCCGAGCACCGGGATCTTCCCCGCGAACACCTCGATCATCTCCATGGAGACGCCGGCGTCGTCGGGGCGGCCGGGGCCCGGAGAGACGACGAGGTGGGTGGGGCGCATGGCCTCGGCCCGTGCGACGGTGATCTCGTCGTTGCGGTGGACCTCCACCTCGGCCCCGAGCTGCATGAGGGCCTGGGCCAGGTTGTAGGTGAAGGAGTCGTAGTTGTCGACGAGGAGGACCCGGGCGCTCACAGTCCCTCCCCGGCGAGCTCGAGGGCCTGGCGGAGGATGGCGCTCTTGGCCAGGACCTCCTGGTGCTCCTTCTCGGCCACGCTGTCGGCGACGATGCCGGCGCCGGCCTGGAACGAGTACCGGTCTCCATGGAAGACCACGGTCCGGATCGTGATGGCGTGGTCCATGTTCCCGTTGTTGGCGAAGTAGCCGACGGTCCCGCCGTACAGGGCCCGTCCGACCGGTTCGAGGTCGTCGATGATCTCCATCGCCCGGACCTTCGGGGCGCCGACGAGCGTGCCGGCGGGGAACACCGCGGCGAAGAGGTCGAAGGCGTCCATGCCCGCGCGGAGCCGCCCCCGCACCCCGCTCACCATGTGCATCACGTGGCTGTAACGCTCGATGCTCTTGTAGGGGTCGACGACGACGGAGCCGGGCTCGGCGACCCGCCCCACGTCGTTGCGGGCCAGGTCGACGAGCATCACGTGCTCGGCGTTCTCCTTCGGATCGGCGAGGAGGTCCTCCTCGAGGGCCCGGTCTTCTTCCGGGTCGGCGCCCCGCCGTCTGGTGCCAGCGATGGGACGCAGCCGGGCCTCTCCCCTGTCGAGCCCGACGAGGGTCTCGGGCGACGACCCGGCGATGGCGAGGTCACCCGACTCGAAGAAGAACATGTACGGGGAGGGATTGAGCAGCCTCAGCCCCCGGTACACCTGGAACGGGTCGACCGCGGCGTGACCCTCGAACCGCTGCGAGAGGACCACCTGGTAGGCGTCCCCGGCGGCGATGTGGTCCTTCACCCGGTCGACCGCGGCCAGGAAGTCGCCCTCCGGGAAGGTGGAGACCGGGGCGGTGACAGTGCCTCCCGACGGCACCCGGACCGGGCCGGCCAGGGCCTCGATCACCGCAGAGCGCAGCTCCTGCCGCTCGGTCTCCGTGCCGGAGTGGAGCAGGGCAGCCCGCCGGGTGAGGTGGTCGAAGACCAGCAGCGACCTGGGAGCGAAGAACACCGCCTCGGGGGTGCCGTCCCCCTCGTGGCCGCCGGGCAGCCGCTCGAAGTGGCGCACCGTGTCGTACCCGGCGGCGCCCACCAGGCCACCGGTGAAGGGAACGGCGTCGATGGCGGGCTCGAGGCGCGGGCTCAGTTCCAGGGCCTTCCGCATCAGGGACAGCCACCCGTCCCGGCTCGCCGGAGGCGGGGACTCGACGCCGACGAGCACCACCCGGTCGCGGCGGATCTCGAGGTCGAGGCCTCCCCCGAACCCGATGAACGAGTACCGGGCGAGGCGCTCGGCCTTCTCCACGCTCTCCAGGAGGAAGCGCGGACCGAACGGCCTCAGCTTGAGGTAGGCGGACACCGGGGTGTCCAGGTCTGCGGTGATGTCGAATGGTGGCTGCATGTCGGTGGCCCTCTGTCGGTGGGTGGGAAACGAAAAAACCGCCTCCGGCGGACTGCGGAGACGGTTCGGATGTCGAATGCCCGGGCGGGGAACCCGCCTGGGATCGTTCTATCTAGTGATCAGTGCCCGGACCAGGCACGCGCCATGGCCGCCGTCTCCCTTGTGGAGCGGCGCCACCATCGGTTGGAGCGCATGCCCGTGTGGTCCATGGATCGGGGAGTATGTCGCAACGGAGGCCGGGGGTCAAGAGGCCCGGCCCCCGCTGCGGTGGGAGTGGATGAGCGCGCGACACCGCGGAGCGGGGCCGGGCTCCTGCCACGGCCGTGCTCCACGGTGCCCGGGTCGAGGGCAGCGATGCCCTCAACCCATGAGGGTGCTGCCCGTCTCGAGCAGCGACTTGAGGTCGGAGAGGACCCACGGCCAGCCGCCGCCACCAGATGCCGGGTCGATGACGTGCCCGGCCACGATGGCCGCCGTCTTCGGTGCCCCTTCGAGCTCATGGGTGAGGGTGAGGGCGACGCCACCAGTGACCTCCTGGATCTCGTAGGTGATCCGGGTGTGCCCCTCGGCAGCGACCTCGGGGTCCATGAGCAGTCTCCAGGTGTGGACCAGCTTGCGGGGCGGGTCCGCCTCGATGACCTCGCCGTCGGTGACCACGTCGAGTGGCTGGCCGCTGTAGGCCTCGGCCTGCGCCTTGAACTCGGGGTTCGGGATCACCCGGTACTTGCCCCCGGGTCGCAGGTCGAACTCGGCAAACCCCGTGTACCCGTAGCGGTTGGTCCACTCCGGGTCGGTGATCGCCTGCCACACCTGTTCGGGCGTGGCCTTGATGTAGACCCGGTAGACCTGGGTCGCGGGCGGGTTGCGGTCGCTCATCCACTCTCCTCCAATCGGTTCTTGAGGTCGAGGAGCGCCGTGACCTGACGCTCCGTGTACTTGTCGATCCACCGGTCGTGGACCATGCGGATCGGGATCGGGTTGAGGAAGTGGAGCTTCTCCCTCCCCCGGCGACGGGTGACGACGAGGTTCGCCTCCTCCAGCACCTTGAGGTGCTTCATGACCCCGAACCGGGTCTTCT
>QGUS01000197.1 GCA_003242515.1 Actinomycetota bacterium | reverse complement strand
CCGGCCGGGCACGGTTCCCCCCCCTGGTGCCCCTGGGCCCCTGGGCCAGGCCGGGGCCGACACCGACGCCATCCCCGGCCTGGTCACCGACTCCGCTGCCCTGGCCGCGGCCGTCGAAGCCGAGCTGGAGCGCCAGCTCGCCGACCTGCCGACCTCCGAGGTGGCCCGTGCCGCGCTGGGCAACGGCTACTGCGTGCTGGTCGGCGGCGTCGACGAGGGCATCGCGGTCTGCGACCGGCTGGCCCCGGAGCACCTGGCCATCCACGTCGCCGACCCGGAGGGCGTCGGGACGCGGCTGAGGAACTACGGGTCGCTCTTCACCGGTGCGGGCTCGGCGGAGGCGTTCGCCGACTACGGGGCCGGCCCGAACCACGTGCTGCCCACCGGAGGCGGGGCGCGGTTCCAGTCGGGCCTGTCGGTGTTCACCTACCTCCGGTCGCCGACCTGGATGCGGCTGGACGAGCCCGAGACGCTGGTCGCCGACACGGCGCTGCTGGCCCGGCTCGAGGGCCTGGAGGCCCACGCCCGGGCGGCCGAGATCAGGTCGACCTAGCCCTCGTCGCCCTCGAGGCGGATCGCCGAGGCGACCTCACGGACGCAGGACAGGCCCACCAGCTCCCGGTGGGCCTTGGCCTGGGCGGCCTCGGGGGCGGCATGGGTGACGATGAGCAGCGTCGCCGAGTCGCCGCGCCCGTCCTGGCGGACCGACTTGATGGAGACGCCGAGCGACCCGAACACGCCGGCGATCTGGGACAGGACGCCGGGGGCATCGGTCACCTCGATCCGGAGGCACCACTGGGTCTCCAGGGAGCCGAAGTCGCCGGGGTCGGCGGACTCCACCTGCAGCGGCGGCGCACCCACCGACGGGGCGAGAATGGCGCGGGCGGCGGAGATGGTGTCCCCGAGCACCGAGGTGGCGGTGGGCATGCCGCCGGCGCCGGGGCCGGAGAAGAGCAGCTGCCCGACGGCGGCGCCCTCGATGTAGATGGCGTTGGTGGCGCCGCGCACGGACGCCAGAGGGTGGGACAGCGGGATCATGGTCGGGTGCACCCGCACCACCACCCCGCCCGGGGTGTCCTCGGCGACGGCGAGGAGCTTGATCGTGCAGCCGAGCCGGGCGGCGGCGGCGAAGTCCTCGGGGGTCAGACGATCGATGCCCTCGCGGTGGACGAGGGACGGGCTGACCCACCGGCCGAACGCCAGACCGGCGAGGATCACGGCCTTGGAGGCGGCGTCCATGCCGGAGACGTCGGCGGTGGGGTCGGCCTCGGCGTAGCCGAGGGCCTGGGCCTCGGCGAGGACGGACGCATACCCGGCGCCGGTCTCGCTCATGGCGGTGAGCATGTAGTTGGTGGTCCCGTTGACGATGCCCATCACTCGGCGGATCGGTTCGCCGGCGAGGGACTCCATGAGCGGGGCGATGATGGGGATGCCCCCACCCACGGCGGCCTCGAAGAGGAACGGGACGCCGGCCCCGGCGGCGATCCCGATCAGCTCGGGGCCGCGGGCGGCGACCAGCTCCTTGTTGGCGCTGACCACGGGCTTGCCGGCGCGGAGTGCGGAGACCACGAGTTCGGCGGCGACGCCGGTGCCACCCATCAGCTCGACCACGACGTCGACACCCTCGTCGGCTACGAGCGAGAGCGGATCGGTGGTGATGAGGGAGGCCGGGATGCCACGGTCCCGGGTGGCGTCGCGCACGGCGACACGCCGCAACTCGAGGTCGAGACCGGTCTTCTCCCGGATCGCCTCGCGGTCTTCGATCAGGCGGCGGGCGAGCGCTCCACCGACGTTGCCCGCTCCGGCCAGGCCGATGCCAACGGTTGCCATTTCCCAATGGTAGGGAGCCTGAGAGCGGCCCCGGCCGAACGGCAAACGATGAAGGCCGCCCGGAGGGCGGCCTTCCTGTCCTGAGTCGGGACGGCGGGATTTGAACCCACGACCTCAGCGTCCCGAACGCTGCGCGCTACCAAACTGCGCCACGTCCCGTATGGACGAATCCTAGGCGCGGCCCGGCCTATCGACCACCCGATGGATCACCCTCCGGGGAGTCGGTCGGCTCCTCCCCCCGGGACGGCGGGATGACCACGCTCATCTCCGTGGTGGTGGGGAACGAGCGGTTCCAGCCGGACTTCTCCACGATCCTCGCCTTGAGCCGGCCCCACCCCCTCAGCTCCGCCGGAACGGGGGCCTCCCGCAGGGCGGGGAACGACTTCACCCAGCCCAGCGCCCTCAGCACCAGGAAGATCAGCACCCCGGTCACGCCGGCGATGCCGATCACGGCGAACACCTCCAGCAGCGACGGGATCTCCAGGGCGAAGAACTCGCGGCTCGCCGGGAGGGCGAAGGCCAGCACGAACATGGCGGCCAGCCCCGCCACGAGCGCCTTCTTCCACGGGACCAGCGGGCGGGCCACGCCGGCCATGGCGGGTCTCCCCAGAGCCCCGAGGATCATGGTGGCGGCCGTCCTCGCCTGCGCCGCGGTGGCGCCGGCCTCCGTCACCAGCCGGTAGCCGGTGAAGGTCGCCACCGTCGCCAGGAACCCGGTGGGGACCGCGAAGCGGAGGACGCGACCGACGAACCCGGGCTTCGCCCGCTGACGGGACGGCGCGAGCGCCAGGAAGAACGACGGGATCCCGACCGTGAGGCTCCCCACCAGGGTCAGGTGGCGGGGCAGGAAGGGGAACGGCAGAGCCGAGATCACCGAGGCGATGGAGAGGCCGAGGGCGTAGATGGTTGAGGTGACGAACAGGTTGGCGACCCGCTCCACGTTGGCCACCACCCGGCGCCCCTCGCCGACGATGTACGGCACGGCCTGGAACTGCCCGTCGATCAGCACGATCTGCGCCACCGCCCGCGACGCCGAGGCGCCACCGCCCATGGCGATGCCGATGTCGGCGTCCTTCAGCGCCAGGACGTCGTTGACCCCGTCCCCCACCATCGCCACGACATGGCCCATCCGCTGCAGGGCCTTCACCATCTCCCGCTTCTGGTGCGGCTGCACCCGCCCGAAGACCTGGTTCTCCTCCAGCATCCGCTCCAGCTCGGGCCCGCCCTCGGGGAGCATCCGGGCGTCCACCACCCCCGTGACGTCGAGGCCGGCATCGGCGGCGATGGCGGCCACGGTGCGGGGATGGTCGCCGGAGATGACCTTCACCTTCACGCCCTGCTCGGCGAGGTAGGAGAGGATCTCGGCGGCGTCGTCCCTGACCTGGTCGGCGAGAACCAGGAGCGCCACCGGCCGGATGCCGGCGAGCGGGCCCGACCCGCCACCCAGGCCGTCAGCGGTGGCGACGAGCACCACCCGCTTTCCCTCCTCCACCTCCCGCGCGGAGGCCTCGATGACCCGGTCGTCCGTCGGCGCCAGCACCTCGGGCGCCCCGAGCACCCAGATGCCGTGGCCGGCAAAGGTGGCGCCGCTCCACTTGCGGGCCGAGGAGAACGGGACGACCTCGACGACCTCCCACCCAGGCGGCTCCGGGTACGCCTCCCGCACCGCCCGGAGGGTGGCGTTGGGGTGGCTGTCGGCGGCGGCGAGAGCGGCCAGGGCCGGGGACGGGTCGTCGCCCGACAGCCGGATCACGTCCTCGACCGTGATCCGCCCGTTGGTGAGGGTCCCGGTCTTGTCGAAGCAGACGGTGTCCACCCGGGCCAGGCCCTCGATGGCCGGAAGCTCCTGGACCAGCACCTTCCGGACTCCCAGCCTGATGGTCCCGATGGCGAAGGCGATCGAGGTGAGCAGGACGAGGCCCTGCGGCACGAGGGCGATACCGGCCGCAGTCCCGGCGCGGAGACCCTCCAGTAACCCCCGGTCGGCCATCAGGGAGCTGGCGAGGAGCAACACCATGACGGGCACGACCAGCCAGCTGACCACGAGGAGGATCCGGTTGATGCCCTCCCGCATCTCCGAGCGGACCAGGGTGAACCGCTTCCCCTCGGCGGCGAGCCGGGCGGCATAGGCGTCACCGCCCACCTTGGTGGCCCGGTACACGCCGGACCCGGCGGCGACGAAGCTCCCCGACAGCACCTCCTCGCCGACGTCCTT
>QGUS01000196.1 GCA_003242515.1 Actinomycetota bacterium | reverse complement strand
CACATCGCCCACGACGTGTCGGTCATGTACCTGGGCCGCATCGTGGAGGCAGGCACGGCCTCACAGATCTTCACGGCTCCGTCGCACCCGTACACGCAGGCGCTGATCTCGGCGATCCCCCTGCCCGACCCCCACAAGGAGCGGGCGCGGCGGCGGATCATCCTGCAGGGCGACGTCCCCAGCCCGGCCAACCCGCCCTCGGGCTGCCGGTTCCGCACCCGCTGCCCCAAGTTCGCCAACGAGCTGAGCGACGCCGAGCGGCAGCGGTGCATCGAGGAGATCCCCCGCCTCATCGACCGCGAGGGCGACGGCCACCGCACGGCCTGCCACTACGCGGAGGCGGTGCAGCTTCTCGACATCCCGGCCTGACCGGGAGGGGGCCGCGGGACCCCTCTCCCCTATCGCCCCTTGGGGTGCCAGACCGTCTTGGTCTCGGTGAAGGCGGCGATCCGGTAGGGGCTGCGCAGCGACCACTCGCCGGGGAGCAGCGTGCGCTTCACGTTGTGCACCGCGCCCTCCTCGATGCGCTCCACGAGGTGCTGAGGCGCCCCCGTGGCGTCGACGGCGTCGACGTCCATGTGGTCGGCCAGCCACGGGACCAACTCGTCCTTGCTCCCGGTGAGGACGTTGACCACCCCGGCCGGGACGTCGGAGGTCGCCAGCACCTCGGCGAAGGTGATGGCGGGCATGGGGGCGCCCTCGGCGGCGAGGACGACGCTGACGTTGCCGGGGACCATGACCGGGACCACCGTCCCCACCAGCCCGTAGAGGGCTGGTTCCTCGGGGGCGACCACGCCCACCACGCCGGTCGGCTCGGGCACGGAGATGTTGAAGAACGGGCCGGCGACGGGGTTCAGGTTCCCGAGCACCTGGGGGAACTTGTCGGCCCACCCTGCGTACCAGACGACGAGGTCGACCGAGTCGGCCACCTCCTTCTCCGACTTGGCCCGCGTGTAGCCCAGTTCCATGAGCTGCTCGACGAAGGTGCCGGCGCGGTCCTCGAGGGTCTCGGCGATCCGGTAGATCACCTGGCCCCGGTTGTACGCCGTGGCTCCGGCCCAGCCCTCCTGGGCGTTGCGGGCGGCGCGGACGGCGTCCCTCAGGTCCTTGCGGCTGGCACGGGCCACCCGGGCCAGCACCTCCCCGTCGGCGCCCAGGGCCGGATAGGACCGGCCGGACTCGGACCGGGGGAACTTCCCGTCGATGTAGAGCTTGTAGGTCTTGCGGACCTCGAGACGGCTCATCACTCGCTCCAGTCCAGGTACGGGAGCAGCCCGTGGCGGCCGCCCTCACGACCGAAGCCCGACTCCTTGTAGCCGCCGAACGGCGAGGTCGGGTCGAACTTGTTGTAGGTGTTGGCCCAGACGACGCCGGCCTTCATCCGGTCGGCCATCCACAGGATCCGGGAGCCCTTCGACGTCCACACCCCGGCGGAGAGGCCGTAGGGCGTGTTGTTGGCCTTCTCCACCGCCTCCTCGGGCGTGCGGAAGGTGAGGATGGAGAGAACCGGACCGAAGATCTCCTCCTGGGCGATCCGGTGCGACTGGGAGACGCCCGTGAACAGGGTGGGCCGGAACCAGAATCCCTTGGCCGGCAGCGGGCAGTCGGGCTGGTACATCTCGGCGCCCTCGGCGACCCCCGACTCGACCAGCTCCTCGATCTTCTCCAGCTGCTGCCGGCTGTTGATGGCGCCCACGTCGGTGTTCTTGTCCAGCGGATCGCCGACCCGGAGGGTCTGGAGACGCCGCTTCACCTTGTCCACGAACCGGTCGTGGATGCTCTCCTCGACGAGGAGGCGGGACCCGGCGCAGCAGACGTGGCCCTGGTTGAAGAAGATGCCGTTGATGACGCCCTCGACCGCCTGGTCCAGCGGGGCGTCCTCGAAGATGATGTTGGCCGCCTTGCCACCGAGCTCCAGGGTGAGCTTCTTCCCGGTCCCGGCCACCTGCGACCGGATCAGCTTGCCCACCGCCGTGGAGCCGGTGAACGCCACCTTGTCCACGCCGGGATGGGTGACCACCAGCTGGCCCGTCTCACCCGCCCCCGTGACCACGTTGACCACTCCCGGGGGCAGGCCCGCTTCCGCGGCGATCTGGGCGAAGAGGAGGGCGGAGAGCGGGGTGGTCTCGGCCGGCTTGAGGACGACCGTGTTGCCTGCGGCGAGGGCCGGTGCGACCTTCCACGCCAGCATCAGCAGAGGGAAGTTCCAGGGGATGACCTGGCCGGCCACGCCCAGGGGCTTCGGCTTCGCTCCGGGGAAGGCGTATTCGAGCTTGTCCGCCCAGCCGGCGTAGTAGAAGAAGTGGGCGGCGACCAGCGGCAGGTCCACGTCGCGGGCCTCCTTGATCGGCTTGCCGCCGTCGAGCACCTCGAGGACCGCCAGTTCACGGGACCGCTCCTGGATCATCCGGGCGATCCGGAAGACGTGCTTCGCCCGCTCCGACGGGGACATGCGGCCCCACGGGCCCTCGAAGGCGGCCCGGGCCGCCTTGACGGCGTCGTCCACGTCCTTCGGCCCCGCCTCGGCGACGGTGGCCAGCTTCTCCTCGGTGGCGGGGTTGACGGTGTCGAACCACTTCCCCGACTTTGGCTCCCGGAACTCGCCGTCGATGAAGAGGCCGTAGCGATCCTCGATCTCGACGATGTCGGTCGATTCCCGCGACGGGGCGTACTCCCAGAGCAGAGGCGTGTGGGTTGTGGTCGGGAAACGGCTCACACTCAGTCCTTCGTGAAGTAGTTGGGCGACTGGTAACGGCCGGTGTCGAGCCACCGGATCTGCATGAGGATGTCGTTGAGCAGCGATGAGGCGCCGAACCGGAACAGGTCGGGGGTCATCCACGGGTGGCCCAGCGTCTCGTTGAAGAGGACCAGGTAGCGGATGGCGTCCTTGGCGGTGCGGATGCCGCCGGCGGGCTTCATCCCGACCATGACGCCGGTGGCGTCGTGGAAGTCCCGGATCGCCTCCAGCATCACCAGGGTCACCGGGAGGGTGGCCGCCGGGCTGACCTTGCCGGTGGAGGTCTTGATGAAGTCTGCGCCCGCCGCCATGGCGAGCATCGACGCCCGGCGCACGTTGTCGAGGGTGACCAGCTCCCCGGTCTCGAGGATCACCTTGAGGTGGGCCTCGCCGCACGCCTCCTTGACCCGGCGGATCTCGTCGAAGACCTTGAAGTACTCCCCCGCCAGGAAGGCGCCCCGATCGATGACCATGTCGACCTCGTGGGCGCCGTCGGCCACCACCATGCGGGTCTCCTCGACCTTGAGCTTGGTGTCCGCCATGCCGGACGGGAAGTAGGTGGCGACGCTGGCCACCTTCACCCCGGTCCCCTCCGTGGCGGTCACGGCGTGGCGCACCATGGTCGGGTAGACGCAGACGGCGGCCACGGACGGGATCGACGGGTCGGTCGGGTCGGGACGGATCGCCTTGGCGCAGAGCTGGGCGACGCGGCCAGGCGTGTCCTTCCCCTCGAGGGTGGTGAGGTCCGTCATCCGGACGATCATCTCGAGGGCCGCCCGCTTCGACTCCTTCTTGATCGAGCGGGTGGACAGGGCGGCGACCCGCTCGGCCACGCCCACCTCGTCGACCGACGGGACGCTGCGGAGGAAGGTGCGCAGCGTGGGGGTCGTGATGCGGTCGGGGAGGATCCCGGACCGGTCTGCGGCATGGGCGATGGTCACGGGATCAGGGTACCGCGCCCGGTGCCCATCGGCCCCGGTGGGAGGCCCGCAGATCCGCATAACGGCCCCGGTCTGCCTACTCTCGGCCGTCCATGAGCCAGCCTGTGGAGACCACCCCCCGTCCGACCCCCCTGCGCCTCTACATCGCCTTCTCGTGGGTGGTGGCGGCCCTGGCCCTCGTCCAGGGGATCACCATGGGCTTCCATCTCGAGGCCACCTCCGGAGCCCTGCAGCTCCACTCCCTCGTGGCGGAGCCGCTGATCATCGGCTTCTCCACCCTGCTCCTCATCGTGGCCTGGCCGGCCCGGAAGTCGGCCCGGTGGCTGTTCCCCGTGGCGCTCGTGGCGTGGCTCGCCGTGGGCAGCCA
>QGUS01000195.1 GCA_003242515.1 Actinomycetota bacterium | reverse complement strand
GGGTGGTTGTGTTGGCTGGCGCTTCCCAGCCCGCGGTTGGGATTACCCCCCGGGTTCTCGCCAGGGCCCCGGTCGACGGCTTCGCCCTCCCCGGCCTGTTCCTGATCGGCGTCGGCGTGGCCTCGGCCCTCGCCGCCGCCGGCTTCCTGCTGGGCTGGCGGTGGCGGTGGGCAGCCCCGCTGGAGCGCCGGATCGGCTATCGCTGGCCGTGGGCGGCGACCATTGCGGTCGGCGTCCTGCTGCTGGCGTTCGAGACCGCCGAGCTGCTGCTGATCCCGTTCCACCCGGTGCTGCACCCGCTGTTCATCGCCTGCTCGCTGGCGATCGTGGCGTTGGCATGGGCGGTCCGGCGCCGGTACGCGGTGTCCCACGACGACCCGTACCGGGCATTGGTCCGGCTCGGGGACTGACCGACTGCATAGATCTCCGCGGGGAGGAACCTTGAGCCCTGCCGTCCGCCGGATCGCACCTTTCCTGATTGGCGCTCTGATCGCCGTCTTCGCCCTGGTGGCGTGGCGTCGGGCGACGGCAGTGCCGTAGATGGTGGCGCCTCATGGGAGTCCCGCCGCATCGTGGTCGATGACCCCATGGCGGGAGGGCCTGGCCAGCCGCCTCCGAAAGGGGCCGGGCCCCGGCGAATGCTGGGTGGTCGGGGCCGGCGTCGATCCGGCGACCTCCGGTTTTTCAGACCGGCGCTCTGCCAACTGAGCTACCCGACCAAAACACAACCCCCCACGAGGGGGGTCGGCGGGAACGACGGGATTTGAACCCGCGACCTCCGGCTTGACAGGCCGGCGAACACTCCAGACTGTTCTACGCTCCCGTTTCCCCGGGATCCCGGGCGATGCCCAAAGTGTAGCGACCCCCCGCACGTGCTCAACCTGGATCATCCGGCCGGCCGTCGGGTTCGCCGGATTCCGGCCACGGGACGCCACGGGATGCCGCGGGAGGTCCGACGGCACGCGTCACGTCGACCTCGGGCCAGGAGCCTGTGGGAGACCGGGCCTCAGCCCAGCTTCAGCCCCACCTTGCCCATCTGTTCGCTGGAGGCGAGGTAGCGGAGGGCGTCGGGGAGCTCGTCGAAGCCGAACATCCGGTCCACGGGCGACCGGGCGTACCCCTGGCTGATCCGCCACAGGACACGCTGGAACTGGGCGTGGTTGGCCATCGACGACCCGATGATCTCCAGCTGGCGGAACCACACCACCGGCAGCGTGATCTCGTACTTCGGACCCGAGGTCGCCCCGCAGATGGCGATCCGGCCGCCCTTCTTCGCCGCCCGCAGCGACTGGGGCAGCGTCGCCGGCCCGACGTTCTCGATCACCACGTCGGCCCCGCCCAGCGCGGTCATCTCCCTGCCGAACTCCGTGGCCGAGTCGAAGCCGCCGGCAGCCCCGGCGGCGATCGCCTTCTCGATCTTCTCCGGCGAGCGGGAGGTGACGTACACCGTCGCTCCCATCCCCTTCGCCAGGTGGAACGCAGCGCTGGACACGCCGCCGCCGATGCCCACCACCAGGACGGTCTCGCCCTCCTCCAGCCGGGCTCGCTCCAGCATCCGCAGCGCGGTCGCCGAGGCGAGGCCGAAGGTGCCGGCCACGTCCCAGTCGAGCTTCGCCGGCTTGCGGACGGCGTTGATCGCCGGGACGACGATCTTCTCGGTGAAGGTCCCCGGGATGCCCTCCCCGAGGATCTCGAAGTGGTCGCAGTAGACGACGTCGTCGTTGCGGCACTTCGGGCACTGCCCGCACGACATCGTCGGGTCGACGATCACCTCGTCGCCGACCTCGAACCCGGCCACGCCCTCGCCGACCGCGTCGATCACGCCGGCGCCGTCGGACCCGCCGACATGGGGCATGCTCTTCGGGGCCGGCTTGCCCTCGGACACCCACAGGTCGAGATGGTTGAGGCCGACCGTCTTCAGGGCGATTCGCACCTGCCCCGGCCCCGGCTCGGGCTCAGGGACGTCGACCAGGCGGTAGGCGTCGATTCCTCCGATCTCGGTGAGCTGCCAGGCCCTCATGCGGGCGAGGGTAGCGTTGGACCCCTCCGCGACAACCCCGGGGAAGCATGGTGGAGATCCCTACCGACCGAGACGTACACACCACGAGACTGAAGGTCCGCTTCTACGAGCTGGACCCCTACGACCATGTCAACCACACCAACTACTTCGGGTACTTCGAGACCGCGCGCATCGAGTACCTGCACGAGATGGGGTTCGGCCTCGTCGACATGAAGGAGCAGGGCTGGCAGCTCGTCGTGGTCGAGGCGCATGCCCGTTTCCTGGCGGCCGCCCGGTACGGGGAGGAGCTGACGATCCACACCTGGGTCCAGGAGACCGGCCGGGTGAAGTCGGAGTGGCGTCAGGTGATGACCCGGGACGGCGAGGAGATCGCCCACCTGACCATCGTGGCCGCGTTCACCGACCTGGAGGGCCGGCCGCGGCGGGTCCCCGAGGAGTTCGCCGCCCACATGGAGAAGCTGCTCCGCTAGGAGAGGAATGAGGCGACCCAGTCGTCGGCCGGGCTCGCCTGCATCTCCTCGAGCGTCCCGGTCTGCACGATCGTCCCGTCGCGCATCAGGGCGAGACGGTCCGCCAGCGCCGCTGCCTCGTCCCGGTCGTGCGTCACCACCAGCGCCGTCACCCTGCGCGCCTCGAGGATCTCGGCGATCTCGGCGAGCAGTCGCTTGCGGAGGTTCCGGTCCAGCGCCCCGAGCGGCTCGTCCAACATGACCAGTCTCGGCTCGGGGGCCAGGGTGCGGGCCAGGGCGACGCGCTGCTGCTCGCCGCCGGAGAGCCCGTCGATGCGGCGCGGTCCGAAGCCCGCCAGGCCCACCATCTCCAGGGCCTCCTCGACCTTCCGGTCGGTGTCCGGGTCGCCCTGCATCCGGAGCCCGAAGCCGACGTTCCCGGCCACGGTCAGGTGGGGGAAGAGGGCGTAGCGCTGGAACATGAGTCCGAACCGCCGCTGGTGCGTGGGCACGCCGACCACCGAGGTCCCGTCCCAGAGGATGTCTCCCGAGGTCACGTCGACCAGACCGGCGACCGCCCGCAGCAGCGTCGACTTGCCGGACCCCGACGGGCCGAGGATCCCCACCACCTCGCCGTCCGCCACCTCGAGGTCCACCCCGCGGAGGATCGTCTTGCCCTCGATCTCCACCACGAGGTCGCGTACGACGAGCATCAGAACCTCCCGATCTCCCCGACCCGGGCCCGGTCGATCCAGAGCACGGCACCGGCCGTGATCACGGCGAGCACCACCGCCAGGGCCATGGCCATGCCGAAGTTCGCCGGGGCGGGCCGGGAGAGCAGTCGGTAGATCACGGTGGGGATGGTGCCCGTTCCGGGGCGTGCGATGAAGGATGTCGCCCCGAACTCTCCCAGGGAGATGACGAACGAGAACCCCGCTCCCACCAGCGCCGCCCGGCTCACCAGCGGCAGGTCGACCTCCCGCCACACCCGGAAGGGCGACGCTCCCAACACCGAGGCCGCCTCCCTCACCTCCGGCTCGATGGACCGCAGGGTCGGCACCGTCGTCCGGACCATGAACGGGACCGCCACCAGCGCGTGGGCGACCGGGATCAGCCAGGCCGACGCCCGTATGTCCACCGGCCAGTCGAGGGCGACGATGAACCCGAAGCCCACTGTCACCGCCGAGGTCCCCAGCGGGAGCATCAGTACCACGTCGAACCAGCGGGACAGCCGGCTGCCGCGGCGGGCGATCACCGTTGCCGCCAGGATCCCCACGACGGTCGCCACCACCATGGCGACCGCGGCGTAGCGGAGGGAGTTGGCGGCTGCGTCGATGGGCCGCCCCACTATCGGGTCGGTCCGCAGCAGCCGGGCGTACGCCCCGGTGCCGAGCGAGCGGCCGACCAGCGCGGCGAGCGGCACCGCCAGGGCGCCGACGGTCCCCAGAACGGCGGCTGCGACCGCCCACCGGTCCGCGCCTCCCGGGCGGGCCAGGTCGGCCCCGGTCCCCCCGGCCCCGGTGACCCGGGTGGCCACCCGGTACGGGGAAAGCGGGCAAGGGGCCGAGGCACACCCAC
>QGUS01000194.1 GCA_003242515.1 Actinomycetota bacterium | reverse complement strand
GCTGGAACCCATTCCCCTTCGGGTCGGCGAACGGGTCGAGGAAGGCCTGGATCCGGCTGATCCGGTACCTGGCGCCGAACGCCATGATCGTGGCCCCGGCCACCGCTCCGAGCCCGAGCGTGAGCACGTACCGGAACGGGGTCGCGGAGACGGCGACCACGGCCAGCGCCGCGGAGGCCACGATGATCGTGGTGCCCAGGTCGGGCTGCCTCATGATCAGCGCGACCACGACCCCCAGGGTCGCCACGAGCGGGACGACGAAGTGCCCGAAGCTCTTCAGCAGGTTCCGCTTCCGCTCGAAGATCACCGCCAGCATCAGCGGCACGGAGATCTTGGCGATCTCCGAAGGCTGGAACCTGATCCCGGCGATCTCGACCCACCGGGTGGCCCCGCCGACGGTCACGCCCACGGCGAGCACGCCGACCAGCATCACCACGTTGAGGAGGTAGAGGGGCAGGGCGAGCTTCCGGTACCGCTGGTAGCTGACCCGGCTGGTGACGAGCATCGCCACGGTGCCCATGCCGACGCCGAGCAGCTGGCGCTTGAAGAAGTAGAAACGGTCCTCGACCCGGTTGAGGGCGATGGCCGAGGACGCGGACTGGGTGGCCCCCAGTCCGATCACGATCAGGACGACCGCGACGACCAGCAGCACCGTCGACATGCGGTTGTTGGTGCGGAGGCGCTCGGCCCGCTCCCGGGCCGCCGCCCGTACCTTGGCCAGCGAGGTGACGTTGGCCGTCACGACCGCACCTCCGCGTGCCGCTCACGGGCCAGGCGGGCGAAGGTATCGCCCCGGTCCGCGTAGCCGGCGAACTGGTCGAAGCTGGCACACCCCGGGGCGAGGAGGACAGTGTCCCCGGGCTCGGCCGCCATCGCTGCCATCTCCACTGCAACCTCCATGGTCACGGCGAGACGGCCCCTGTCCCCGGCCGCCTCCACCACCTGCGGTCCTGCCTCACCGATTCCGATCGCCATCTTGACATTGGGCTCCCTCGCCAACGGGGAAATGTCCATGCCTTTGGCCAGCCCGCCGGCGATGAGGACCACCCGGTCGAAGCTGCGGATCGACGCCAGGGCGGAGTGGAGATTGGTCGCCTTGGAGTCGTCGACCCAGAGCACGCCACCCCACTCCCCGACCGGCTGCCGGCGGTGCGGCGGCCGGTGGAAGCGTGTGGCCGCGGTGGCGATCGCCTCCGGCGAGGCGCCGGCGACCCGTGCCAGGGCCGCGGCGCAGCCGATGTTGAAGAGATGCGTCGGGTCGTCGAACGGGAGGGTGTCGACCGGGATCACCACGTCCATGACCCGGACGGCCCCCTCGGCCACTCCCCCGCCCTCGGGCACGAAGCGGCGCCCGCTGATCGGGAACCGGCGCGACCGGGCGGTCTCCGCGAGCGATGAGGCGCCTGGGTCGTCGGCGTCGTAGACGAGGAGGTCGTCGGGCCCCTGGTTGGCGAAGATCTTCGCCTTCGCCTGCCGGTACGAGTGCAGCGAGGTGTGCCAGTCGAGGTGGTCCTCGGCCACGTTGGTCAGAGCCGCGGCCATCGGGTGGAAGGTCTCGGTGAGGTGGAGCTGGAAGCTGGACACCTCCACGACGAGCACCTCGTGCCCGGCGCCGGCGAAGTCGGCCAGCGGGGTGCCGATGTTCCCTGCGGTGGGGGCGTCGATCCCGGAGGCCCGCAGCATCGCCGAGGCGGCCTCGGTGACGGTGGTCTTCCCGTTGGTCCCGGTGACGGCCACGAACGGGCAGCCCACATGCGGCCAGGCGAACTCGACCTCGCCGACCACGGGGACGCCGGCCTCGAGGGCGTCAGTGATGGGCCGGGAGCGCTCGGGGAACCCGGGGCTGGCGATCACCATGTCGGCGTCGCGGAGGATGAGGTGGTCCCACTCCCCCGTCACCGCCCCGAACCCCTCCTTGAGCGGCTCGAGGGTCGGCCTCGAGTCGTAGATCGTGACCCCGTAGCCGAGCCTCCGCGCCAGGCGGGCGGCCGCCATGCCGGAGACCCCGGCCCCCAGGACCAGGGCGTGGGTCACAGCAGGCCCTCCAGCCGCAGGAAGTCGCCGTAGAAGAGACCGAGGCCCAGGGCGACGCCGATGCCGGTGAGGATCCAGAAGCGGATGACGACGGTGGTCTCGGCCCATCCGTTCAGGTCGAAGTGGAAGTGGAGGGGCGACATCTTGAAGATGCGCTTGCCGGTCAGCTTGAAACTGGCCACCTGGAGGATCACCGAGGCAGTCTCGGCCACGAAGATCGCACCGATCACGGCCAACAGCAGGTGGGTGTTGGTGAGGATGGCCAGGGCGGCGAGGAGGCCGCCGATGCCCTGCGAACCGACATCGCCCATGATGATCTTCGCCGGGTGGGCGTTCCACCACAGGAATCCGAGCAGGGCGGCGAACATGCCCGCGGAGACGATGGCCAGCTCGAGCGGGTCGACCGCCTGGTAGTGGGTCGGGTTACGGAACTGCCAGAACGCGATCACCGTGTAGGCGGCGACCACCAGGGCCGAGGACCCGCCGGCGAGGCCGTCCATGCCGTCGGCCAGGTTCACGGCGTTGGCGAACCCGGTCATCATCAGGAGCACCCAGACCACGAAGAAGACCCCGAGGTCGATCCCGAGCGGGCGCACGAACGAGACCTGCGTGACCACGCCGGCCTGGCTCGCCCCCAGGGCGAAGAGGATCGCCACCACCAGCTGGCCGCCGAACTTCCCCGACTTGGAGAGACCGAGGCTCCGCTTGCGGGTGTACTTGATCCAGTCGTCCCAGAAGCCGACGACCGCCATCCCGACGAGGGCGAGGATGCAGAGGAGGCCACCGGGGCGGAGCGGCGTGAAGGTGAGGCCCGTCGACGCGACGCGGACGTGGGCCAGCAGGTAGCCGATGACCGTGGCGGACACGAACACGAGGCCGCCCATGGTCGGGATGCCCTGCTTGTGGGCGTGGCTGGCGAGCTCTTCCTGGACGAACTGGCCGATGCGGCGACGCTCCATGATCCGGATGACGACCGGGGTCCCGAAGATCGAGACGACCAGCCCCACCGCGGCCGAGACGAGAAGCGGGATCACCGGGTAATCCTCCCCGTTCCAGGCGCGTATCCGGAGTCACCTCGCAGCTCGGCGAGGATGCGCACGGCCACCTCCCGGTCGTCGAACGGGACACTGTGGTCGGCGAACTGCTGGTAGGGCTCGTGCCCCCTCCCCAGCACCAGCACCACGTCGCCGGGCCGCGCCTCGGCGACGGCCGTCCGGATCGCCTGCTCGCGGTCCACGATCTCCATGTGGGCGGCCGCCTCGGGCACCCCGGCAGCCACCTGGGCGACGATCGAGGCAGGGTCCTCGCTGCGGGGGTTGTCGCTGGTGACGATGGCGAGGTCGGCGCCGGCCAGGGCCCGGCCCATGAGCGGCCGCTTCTCGCGGTCACGGTCGCCGCCCGCCCCGCCGACGGCGATGATGCGGCCGGTGGTCATCTGTCTCGCGGTCTCGATGACCTTGGCCATGCCGTCCGGGGTGTGGGCGTAGTCGACGATCACCGTGACCGGGTCGTCTCCCGAGACCTTCTGGAACCTGCCCGGCACGCCCGGCAGGACGGCGAGTGCTCCCACCACTGTGTCGAACGGTATCCCGGCGGCGACCGAGCACCCGGTAGCGAGGAGCAGGTTGTCGAGGTTGAACCGGCCCCAGACGGGGGCGGTCAGCTCGGCGTCGCCCCAGGGCGTGACGAGCCGGAACGAGGCGCCGCGGGTGGACTGCTCCACCCCCTCGGCCCGGACATCCCCGCGGCTGCCCACCGTGATGGTGGGGAGGTCGGTCCGGGAGGCGATCCCGGCGCCGGCGGGGTCGTCGACGTTGATGACCGCCGTGCCCACCTCGTAGTCGGTGAAGAGCGTCTCCTTGGCGGCGAGATAGGACTCCATGTCCCCGTGGAAGTCGAGGTGGTCCTGGGACAGGTTCGTGAACCCGGCCACCTCGAAGCGGGTCGCCCAGACCCGCCCCATCGCCAGGGCGTGGGACGAGACCTCGGTCGCCACCAAGCGGCACCCGGCGTCCCTCATG
>QGUS01000193.1 GCA_003242515.1 Actinomycetota bacterium | reverse complement strand
GACCCGTGTACGTGCCGGGAGCGGCCGGCAGGTTGCAGGTGCCCGGGTCGGCGTCGTCGTCGGGCGCGATCACCAGTGCGGTCGGCTCGGCGACGCCACCGGTGACCGACGCGCCCTGGAGGGTCAGCGTCTGGCCCGACTCGTCGGTGACCGTGAGGCTGTTCATGAACTGACGGTTGGTGGTCGAAGCGCCCACCGTCAGCGTCCACGGCTCCCGGTGGTTCACCGTGTCGGGGCCGGGGCCGTCGTTGCCGGCCGAGGCCGAGACGAGGATCCCCGCGTCCTACGCGCCGAGGAAGGCGAGGGACACGGCGTCGCCGTAGGGGTTGGACCCGCCCGAGATCGAGAAGTTGATCACGTCGACGCCGTCGAGGATCGCCTGCTCGACCGCCATGGCGGAGTCCGACGAGTAGCAGCCCTCGAGGCCGCAGACGCGGTAGGCGATGATGTGGGCCCGGGGCGCGATGCCCGACACCGTGCCGAGGTCGGCGCCCAGGATGCTCGCCGCGACGCCGGCGTTGCCGGCAGCCGTGCTGGCGGTGTGGGTGCCGTGGCCGTTGGAGTCACGGGCCGAGTCGAACTCGTTGCGGGTCAGGCCCTGGAGGGCCTTGTAGGTGTCGAGGAAGGTGTAGGCGCCGATCAGCTTGTTGTTGCACTCGAACGGGGCGTCGGCCGGGTTGTAGGCCGTGTTCCCGAAGTCGCAGGTGCTGCGCGGAGTGCCGCCGACGAAGCCGTTGGCGCCGGGGGTGACCGGGGGAGCCGGGTAGGCGCCGCCGACCGGGCTCGGGTCGGAGAACGACGGGTGCTCCGGCCAGATGCCGGTGTCGAGCACGCCGACCACGACGCCCTCGCCAGCGTTCGCCTGGCCGCCGAGCTGGCTCCAGACCGCCGGGGCGTCGATGAACGCCGGGCTGGCGTCGGTGAGCGGCTTCTCCAGCCGGTCAGGGACCACCGCGGCGACACCGGGGAGCCTGGCGATCCGGTTCGCCTCCTCGACCGTCACCGTCACGGTGATGCCGGTGAAGGCGACCTGGAACTCCTGGCCGAACCGGGCGTTGGGGGCCACCTTCTTGATGGCGTCCTTCGCCGCGTTCCGGCGACCCTTCGTGTGGTCCAGATACTTCTTGGCCGCGGCCGAGTTCGGGTTCAGCTCCTTCTTGGTGACCTTGGGGCTGGTCGCCGGGATGCCGGCGATCCCGCCCTCGTAGGAGGCGAGACCGGGCTCCTGGAGCTGTACCACCACCCGGACGACGCTGCCGTTCTTGACGACGTTGCCGTCGATGACGCTCTCGAGCGATATCCCATCGGTCGAGGCGGTGAATCGCGATTCCTGTCCGAAGACGGGGATCGCCGCCGTGAAGACGGTGGCGAACGCCACCATCAGCCATAGGCACGTTTCATTGGCTCCTCTCCTCTCGGGTCAACCTTCCCCGTGGCGTCGGAAGGTACCAGCAGAGGCAGGGGTCGTGTCGCCGGGGGTTGAGTGCCATTCCGGAAATGACGCGTGGGCCGTTTGCAAGTCTCCGGCAATAGCATCTACGGCATGAACAACGCCAAGACCGTGGGCCTGCTGGGCATCCTCACGGCCCTGCTCTTCTGGATCGGCTACTACCTGCCCGGCGGGGGCGGGCTCGGCACGGCGATCGCGTTCGCGGCCATCTTCAACTTCATCGCCTACTTTTTCTCCGACAAGATGGCCCTGATGGCGACCGGCGCCCGCCCGGTCACCGAGGAGCAACTCCCCGACGTGTACTCGATCATGCGGCGCCTCACGACGGCCACCAACATGCCGATGCCGCGGATTTACGTCATCGACTCCCCGCAGCCCAACGCCTTCGCCACCGGCCGGAACCCGAGGAAGGCCGCCGTGGCGGTCACCACCGGGATCCTGGGCATGCTCGATCACGACGAGCTGGAGGGGGTCCTCGCCCACGAGCTGGCGCACGTGCGCAACCGCGACATCCTCATCTCCTCCATCGCGGCCATGCTCGGCGCCGCCATCTCCATCCTGATGCGGATGACCATGTGGGGCGGCGGGCGGAGCAGCGACCGGGACAACCCGCTGGGCGCCATCGGCTTCCTGGTCTCGCTGATCATCGCCCCGCTGGCGGCGATGCTGATCCGATTCGCCATCTCCCGCACCAGGGAGTTCCAGGCGGACCACACCGGCGCCGAGATCACGGGCCGGCCGCTCAAGCTGGCCTCCGCGCTGGAGAAGATCTCCGCCGGCGCCTCCCGCATCCCGATGCAGGTGGACCCGGCCCACAGCCAGCTGTTCATCGAGAACCCGCTGAAGGCCCTCCGGGGTGGCGGTGTGGCCAGGATGTTCAGCACCCACCCGCCGACGGAGGAGCGGATCCAGAGGCTCCGCGACATGGCCCAGGGGATCACCCGTTGACCCCCGTCCGGCTTTGATGCTTCGGGCGAGCCTCTATTAGAATCCGCCTTCCAGACCGTGCGCCCGGCGCACGGTTGGTGCGCGCCGGGATGTCCGAGTGGTCAAAGGAAGCAGACTGTAAATCTGCCGGCTTTACGCCTACGGAGGTTCGAATCCTTCTCCCGGCACCGGCACCGGTCTGAGGGCCGGTGTTGACAACCCAGCCCCGTTAGCTCAGTAGGTAGAGCGCTTCCATGGTAAGGAAGAGGTCTTCGGTTCGAATCCGGAACGGGGCTCCACGGATGCGTCGCTCCCGACGCATCGTGCGGGAGTGACCCCTCCCGGGCGCCACGCGCGTCGAGGCGGCGTAGCTCAGCAGGTGAGAGCGCTCGACTCATAATCGAGAGGTCGGCAGTTCGAGTCTGCCCGCCGCTACGAAAGTGGACACCACCGACCCAGTCGGTATCCGGAAGGAAGGGAAAGGAACCATCTGAGATGGCGAAGGCGAAGTTTGAGCGTTCGAAGCCGCATGTGAATGTGGGGACGATGGGTCATATCGACCATGGGAAGACGACGTTGACTGCGGCGATCACGCGGACTTTGGCGGAGCGTGTTGGTGGGTCGAATCAGGCGACTGCGTTCGATCAGATCGATAAGGCTCCGGAGGAGCGTGAGCGTGGGATCACGATTCAGATTTCTCATGTGGAGTATGAGACGGAGAACCGGCATTACGCGCATGTGGATATGCCGGGTCATGCTGACTACATCAAGAACATGATCACGGGTGCTGCTCAGGTGGATGGGGCGATCCTGGTGGTGTCGGCGGCTGATGGTCCGATGCCGCAGACTCGTGAGCATGTGTTGCTGGCTCGTCAGGTGGGTGTGCCGGCGATCGTGGTGTTCTTGAACAAGGTGGACATGGTCGATGATCCCGAGCTTCTGGATCTGGTGGAGCTGGAGGTGCGGGACTTGTTGACGGAGTATGAGTTCCCGGGTGATGAGGTTCCGGTGGTCCGTGGTTCGGCGTTGAAGGCCCTGGAGGGTGATACGGCGGCGATGGATCAGATCATGGAGCTGATGGCTGCTGTGGATTCGTATATCCAGGAGCCGAAGCGGGAGACGGACAAGCCGTTCTTGATGTCGATCGAGGATGTGTTCTCGATCACTGGTCGTGGCACCGTGGTGACGGGGCGTATCGAGCAGGGTGTGTTGAAGGTGAACGATGAGGTGGAGATCGTCGGTCTTCGTGCGACGAAGAAGACGGTGGCCACTGGTATCGAGATGTTCCGCAAGCTGCTGGATGAGGGTGTTGCGGGCGACAACGTTGGTGTGTTGCTGCGTGGTATCGGCAAGGATGAGGTGGAGCGTGGCCAGGTGTTGGCCAAGCCGGGGAGCATCACTCCGCACACTCAGTTCGAGGCGCAGGTGTATGTGTTGACCAAGGAGGAGGGTGGTCGTCACAACCCGTTCTTCTCTGGTTACCGGCCGCAGTTCTATTTCCGGACCACTGATGTCACCGGCACGATCACTCTGCCTGAGGGCACTCAGATGGTGATGCCGGGTGACAACACGGAGATGACCGTGGAGTTGATCGCTCCGATCGCCATGGACGAGGGTCTCCGGTTCGCCATCCGTGAGGGCGGCCGCACCGTCGGCGCCGGCCGCGTCACCAAGATCCTGAAGTAA
>QGUS01000192.1 GCA_003242515.1 Actinomycetota bacterium | reverse complement strand
TAGATACCCCTCTTTTTTCTGCGGCAACTGTAGATGTTTGTTAGAGACAGGGGTGTGACCGGCGTCTGGGGCGCCCTCCCCGTCCGACGCGGCTCCGGCACGCCGGGCTCCCGGACCGGCAAGTGCGCCTCCGCCCAGCTCGGCTTCGCCCGCTGCCCCTGCGACGGGTCGATGAGCGAGGACGAGTATGCCGCCGTGGTCGACCTGGTGGTCCGCGGCATCGAGTCCGAGCCCGACCTGCTCCTGCGCCCGCTGGTCGAGAAGATGCAGAAGTACGCCTCCGAGCAGCGGTACGAGCAGGCGGCGTGGACCCGCGACCGGCACGACGCCCTGGCCCGCGCCATCGAGGCCCGGCGGAGCTGGAACGCCCTCGCCCGGGCCGGCCTGATGGAGGTCGAGGACGAGGGGGGCCGCCTGGTGGTCATCGACCACGGCGTGCTCGTGGAGACCCGCAGCCCCGATCAGGGCCCGGGGCTCTGGACCGCCCCGGCCCCGTCCTCTCCTCCGCCGGTGCCTCCTACGGTGGAGGTCGCCGAGGAGGCGGCCCTCATCTGGCGCTGGCTCCACCGGGAGACGACACGCATCCGGGACTGCACGGGATCGCTCGCCCTGCCGGCCCATCCGGTCCGCCGCCTGGTGGCCTGACCCGGGTTGCAAGCAGCGTCGGCGGCCGTGAGACTCGCGGCCGTGCAACCCCTGGTGGCCTTCGCAGGCGTGGGCGTGACGCGGGACGGCAACGCCCTCGTCGACGACGTCGACCTCGAGATCGCACCCGGCGAGGTGGTGGGCATCTCCGGCCCCAACGGCTCGGGCAAGACCACCTTGCTGCGCCTCGTGGCCACCCTGCTCCGGCCCGACCGGGGCGAGGGGACCGTCTTCGGCGCCCGCATCGGCACCTCGCAGGTCTTCGGAGTCCGCAGGAACATCGGGGTGGTCGGCCACGAACCGGCCCTGGTGCCGGAGCTGACCATCCGCGAGAACCTCGACCACGTCGCCCGCCTCGCCGACCTAGACCGCTCCCGGATCGTGCCCGTCCTGGAGACGGTCGGCCTCGCCGGAGCCGCCGACCGTCGGGTGAGGGCGGCGTCGCGGGGTATGCAGCGGCGCGCCGAGATCGCCCAGATCCTCCTGCGGGACCCATCCCTCCTCCTGCTCGACGAAGCGGCCTCGGGCCTGGACCGGGACGCCCAGGGCCTGATCGAGGCGCTCACGAGGAGGGTCGTCTCCCGTGGCGGCGCCGTGGTCACCGTCTCCCACGACCCGGCCCACCTGGAGGGCTGCACCCGGGTGCTGCGCATCACCGCGGGGAGGCTGTCCGCATGAGCCTCTGGAGGCAGGCCAGAGAAGTGGCCCGGGTCGACCTCGTCGTGGAGGGACGGGTCGGCGAGACCGTCAGGGTGATCGTCCCGTTCGCCGTCGCCGCCCTCCTGGTGCTGCCATTCGCCACCGGCCCCAACCTCGCCCTGCTCCGCCAGGTGGGGATGCCCGTCTTCTGGACGCTGGGTGTGCTCTTCGGCATGCAGATCGCCCTCCGCCAGAGCGCCAACGACACCGACGCCCGCCGCGACCTCTACGCCCTGGCCGGCCTCGACCCGGCCGCCCGGTTCGTGGGCCGCGCCATGTCGGCGGCGGCGCTGCTGGTGGTGTTCCTCGCCGTGCTCCTGATCGCCACGCTCGCCCTCTACGACACGCCGGTCACCGGCGACATGACCCTCCCGCTGGCGGTCGCCCTCGTCCTCTTCGCCTACGGCATGGCCGCCCTCGCCACCCTCGCCGGCGAGGTCTCCTCGGGTTTGAGGAGCCGCGGCGCGCTGGCCTCGCTGATCGTCGCTCCCCTGTCGCTCCCCCTGGTCATGGGGGCTGCCCAGACCGTGGCCGCAATGGACCGGGGCACGGGTATCCTGGCCTGGTCGCTGCTGCTCCTGGCCTCGGACATCGCGCTCACGGTGGTCGGAGTGGCGGTAGCCGGACCTTTGGAGGAATCGAGGACATGACCCGCGTCAGAATCTGGTTCGCCCTCGCGGGTTTGGCCGTGGCGGTCGGCCTGTGGATGGCCCTCACCGCCCCCGAAGACGCCCTCCAGGGGGTCTGGTTCCGGCTCTTCTACGTCCATGTCTCGTCGATGTGGTTCGGCATGCTCGCCTTCCTGATCACGGCGTTCGCCTCGATCGCCTGGCTGCTCCGGAAGAAGGCCCACTGGGACCGCCTCGCCTGGGGTTCCGTGGAAACCGGGGTGCTCTTCACCGGCATCGGCCTCGTGGTGGGGATGATCTGGGGCAACGCGGTCTGGGGCGTCGCCTGGGACTGGGAGGACCCCCGCCTGGCGAGCACCGCCGTCATGTTCTTCGTCTACCTCGGCTACATCGCCCTCCGGCAGGCGGTCGCCGACCCCGAGGCCCGCGCCCGCCGCTCGGCGGTGCTGGGCGCCATCGCCGCAGTGCAGGTGCCCCTGGTCTACTTCTCCGTCAACCTCTTCCGCACGCTCCACCAGACGCAGACGGTCCGACCCGACGGCATGACCATGTCGCCGGAGATGCGGCCGGCCTTCTTCGTCAACCTCCTGGCCTTCACGCTCCTCTATGTCGCCCTGGTCCAGGCCCGGATCTATCTGGCACGGGCCGAGGAGGCCCGCGCCGCCGGAACGGTCGCCGCGGGCGAGGCCATCGTCCCGCCCCGTCTCGACGAGGTCACCGATGTCTGATTCCGCAGTCGTCTTCCTGGTCTACGTGGCCTGCTACGGGCTGATCCTCGGATACGCCCTGTACCTGCATCTCAGGCTGCGGAAGACGGAGGAGTGACTTGGACCGCAAGCGGATCACCCTCCTCGGCGTGGGCGGCATCGCCGCGGTGGTCATAGCGATCACCGCCTTCTCCATCGGCGACAACCTCACCTACTACTTCTATCCCACCGAGGCGGTCGAGCGCAGGGCCGAGTTCTCAGACGGGCAGCGGTTCCGTCTCGCCGGCCTCGTGAAGTCGGGCACCCTCACGGGATCGGCCGGCTCGCTCGAGTTCACCGTCACGGACGGTGGTGCCGAGATCCAGGTGCGCCACACCGGCGCCGTCCCTCCCCTCTTCGAGGAGTGCGTCCCCGTGCTGGTCGAGGGCTCGTGGGAGGGTGACGTCTTCGCCTCCGACTCGGCCGTGATCCGGCACGAGGAGAACTACGAGGTCCCGGATGAAGCCGGGACCCTCCCGAGCTGCTGATGCTCGCCTTCCTGGGCACCCTGGGGATCGTCGTCGCCCTGGTGGGTTCGGTGCTCCTGGTGGCCCGAGGGGTCAGGGTGGCCCGCGGCAGCGGCGGCGCCGACCTCTCCGGCCCCACGAAGCTCATGGTGGCCGGATCGGTCGTCGGGATGGCGGCCATGCAGATCGCCCTGGCGACGGACGACTTCTCCATCGCCTACCTGGCCAACAACCACGCCCGGTCCACCCCGTTCCCCTTCGACGTGGCCACCGCCTGGGCGGCACTCGAGGGGTCGATCCTCCTCTGGGGCCTCGTCCTCGCCGGGTTCACCTGGATGGTGTTCACCGCCTACCGGCACGGCCCCGACCGGCTGGGCGCCGCGGCGCTCGCGGTCATGGGGGTCGTGGGCGTCTTCTTCTTCGGGCTGATGACCACCGTGGCCAACCCCTTCGAGGTGTGCGTGGCGGCCGCCGAGCGAGGGTGCCTCATGTCCAGCCCGTTCCCGTGGGCGTCCGTCGACGCCCCCATCGACGGGCGCGGGCCCAACCCCCTCCTCCAGAACCACATCTTCATGGCCGTCCACCCGCCGCTCCTCTACCTCGGGTACGTCGGCCTCACCGCCCCGTTCGCCTACGCCATCGCTGCCCTCGCCGTCGGGGTCCCCGGCCCCGAGTGGCTGCGCCGCAGCCAGCGGGCCACGCTCATCGCCTGGACCTTCCTCACGCTGGGGATAGTGATCGGCTCGTGGTGGGCGTACGAGGTCCTGTCCTGGGGCGGTTACTGGGCGTGGGGCCCGGGGGGGAAGCCCCCCTCATTTCCGGGGCTGGGGGGGGGGGCTTTCTTCCACTCCCCCCGGGGGCAGCGGGCCCGCGGGAGGCTGAGGGC
>QGUS01000191.1 GCA_003242515.1 Actinomycetota bacterium | reverse complement strand
GGGGCGTTGAGCAGCAGGTTGGCGGCCGCGGAGGTCCGGCCCTGCAGCTCCGGGGGTGTGAGGCGCTGCCGGATCGTCGTGTACCCCACGATGATCCAGGGGATCCCCAGACCCATCACCAGGAGGCCCACCACGCCGAGGGCGAGGCTGGTGCCAGCGAGCGGGAAGAACCCGATGCCCGTGGCGGCCATCCCCAGCCCGACGGCGCGGGGCTCGCCCAGCACCCGGATGACCCGGGCGGCGGTGACCCCGCCCAGCACCGATCCGACGCCCTGCAGGGAGATGAAGACGCCCAGGGTCGCGGGCTCCACCTGGAACCCCTTCTCCATGGCGGGGAAGACGGTGGAGTTGACCATGCCGATTGCCCCGAAGGCGACCCCGAGGAGGATGGTGAGCCGTCGCAGCACGGGGTTGGCCCAGAGCTGGCGGAAACCTGCCGTCATCTCGCGCCACCACTCGCCGGGAACCTTCTGGGCCGGAGGCGACTCTTGGATCTCCATGCCGTGGAGGAGGAACCCGCCGACGGCGAAGCCGATCACGGAGAGGAAGACCACGGCCAGCGGGCCGAGCCAGACGTAGAGGCCGGTCCCGATGGCGGGGGAGACCAGGCGGAGGGCCATGTCGATGGTCGACAGCAGCCCGTTGCCGGCCGCCAGCTCGTCGTCTGCCAGCAGGTCCCGGACGAGACCCGACTGGGCGGTGCCGACGAGATAGCCCACGCACCCGTAGAGGAAGGTGACCAGGTAGATGAGCCAGACCTTCCCGGGCCCGTCGACCAGCGCCAGGCTGAAGAGGACCGGCACGCTGAGGGCGCAGGTGATCACCATGAGCCGGACCCGCGACATGCGGTCCGCGATCTGGCCGAGCGCCGGGGCGAACAGGGCCGGCACGCCGAGGGCCACCAGGACGCCCGCCGCGGCCGGGTCGGATCCGGTCAGATCCTTGGTCCAGGCTGCCAGCATCAGGAACAGGGCGGCGTCGGCGGCGTTGATGGCGAGCCAGGCCCGGGTGAGCCGCCGGAAGCCGGGACGCTCAAGGACCGCGCGGGTGGGCGACGGGGACATGGAGGGCTTTCTAACCGGCCCCGGACGCTAAGCGGAGGGGATCAGCCGGCGAGGGCCCGGGGGAGCATGTCCCTCTCGGCGAGGTCCAGGAAGACCTCGACCACCCCCGGGTCGAACTGGGTGCCGGAGTTGCGGCGGATCTCGTCGACGGCGTACTCGACGGGGAGCGCCGGCTGGTACGCACGGACGGAGGTCATGGCATCGAAAGCGTCGGCCACCAGGATCACCCGGCTCAGGATCGGGATCTCCGGCCCTCTGAGGCCGAACGGGTAGCCGTTCCCGTCGTAACGCTCGTGGTGGTACAGGATCGCCTCGGCGACCTTCGGGTCCAGGCGGTTGCGGGTCATGGCGAACCCCAGCTCAGGGTGCCGCCGCATCAGCTCCCTCTCCTCCTCGGTGAGGGGGCCGGGCTTGCCCAGGATCCCGGGGTCGAGGTGGATCTTGCCCACGTCGTGGAGGACGCCGGCGAGAGCGAGACGCTTCAGATCCTCGCCTTCGAGGCCGAGTCCCGTCCCCAGGTTGACCGCGAGGTCGGACACGCGGTGCACGTGCCCATGGAGGTCCTCAATGACGTCCTCCATGACCTGGATCAAGATTTCGGTGGAAAGGTCTCGCATCTTCCGCCCGTGTACTGGATGTGCAGAGTCTCGGCCGGGCCATCCCGGCCGTGTATGGGTCAATCGTCCCAATTGTCAGGTCGGCCCAACAGGCCCGTTTTGAAACCTATCGGAGCAGTCCGGCCCGGCCCGCGGCCGTGACGAACGCCTCGGCGCGCCCGGGGTCGACCGGGTTGCGGGCGTCGCCGCCCACCTTGAGTGACGAGCCCACGATCACCGCGTCGGCGAACTCGCAGAGCGAGGGCAGGTTCTCGGGGGTGGCGCCGGAGCCGATCACGATCGGGGTCTCCGGTACCGCCCTCCGCACCGTCCGGCCCAGGTCGAGGTCGACCGGCTCGCCGGTGCCGCTGCCCGACACGATCACGGCGTCGGCCAGTCCCCGCTCCACCGTGTCACGGGCCTGGACGGTGGCGTCGAGCCCGGACGGGGGAGTGGCGTGCTTCACCATCACGTCGGCCCACACCTCCACGCCGGGGGCGAACGCGGCCCGCGCCCGGGCGATCTCGGCCGCACGGCCGACGATCGGGCCCTGGTCGGTGTACATGACCCCGGTGAGGACGTTGACCCGGATGAACGCCGCGCCGACGGCGGCGGCGATGCCCAGGGCGGAGAGGGCGTCGTTGCGGAGGACGTTGACCCCGATGGGAAGGCCCGTGGCCCGCCTCACCTCGGAGACGGCCACCGTCATCGCGGCCACGGTCTCGGGAGGCACCCGGTCGGCGTAGAAGGGGACGTCGCCGAAGTTCTCGACGCACAGGGCAGGGAATCCGGCCCGGGCCAGGGCGGTGGCGTCCTCGACCGCGGCCGCGACGACCGCGTCCATCGAGCCGCCATAGCGCGGGGATCCGGGGAGCGGTGCCAGGTGCACCATCCCCACCAGGCGGGGGACGGCGGTCACAGGAACGCCCGGGCGACCTTGAGGGCGGTCTCGGCGTACTGGCCCGTGGCCTTGAGCCGGACCTCGGAGGGCTTGATGCGGTGGACGACGAGGCGCGCCCAGTCGGAGGCGGGGCCCTTGATCAGCTGGTCGGTGTCCTCCGGCCCGTACACCCACTTGGCGTAGCCGGGGCCGATGACCTCGACGCGAATCGGCTCGTAGTGCTCACCCGCCTGCTTGAAGGCATGGGGGAGGGTCTTCCACCCCAGGAAGCACACGTGGCGGATGCGGGGCGTGTCCTCGACCTCTATGCCGAGCGTGGCGTAGACGTCGAGGCCGTGCATCCAGGTCTCGGTGAGCCGGTAGGTGGCGAAGGTCTTGGCGCTCATGTCCCCGGCGATCCACGGGACCCGCTGGTCGGGCGACATGTGGGAGAGGGGCTCGACCACCCGGGCCCGCCCGGCGCGCCACCACTCGATCACGTCCTGGGGGCGCATCGACCGGCCCTTCTTGATGGCCACCTTCTTCATCTCCTCGATGTCCGAGGTCTTCTGCCACTCCTCGATGCGCCTTCCGCCGTTGAGCGCGTCGGCGCCGAGCTCCTCGAAATCGGCCAGGTGGGCGATGGTGTCGCGGACGGTCCAGGGCTTGTTGGGCGTGACCATGTCCCAGACCTTGATCGGCACCCGCTGCAGGGACTGGTCGAGGAACTGCTGCTCGGCTACCAGGTCGGAGAGGATGTCGCGCACCGCGGAGATTCTACTGTCGCCATAGGGCCAATGACCAAGGCGAGCCGGCCCTCACCAGGGCCGTTCCGCCATCTCCTCGGTCATCGGGGCGGGCAGTTCCGTGGTGTCCGGGAGGGCCGCCAGGTCGTTGAGACGGTCGATCAGGCGGCGCAGCCGCCCGAAGCGGCGGCGGTCGAAGTGGAGCGCGATCCGCTCCAGGTCGACGACGTCCTTCTCCTCGATCTCCGCCGGCGACGGGTCCACACGCTCGATGACGCCGTCGACCAGGATGTCCCGGAACTCCTCCGTCAGTTCGGCGAGCTGGTCGTCGGTGGGCGCGCGGCGGAGACGCAGCACCAGCTTCCCGTTGACGTACCGCTGGGAGTGGTAGTTGGAGTAGAAGTGACGGATGTGGGCGCAGGCCTCCTCGGTGCTGGTGGTGTGGAGGAACAGCGCCAGGTCGTCGGGGGAGATCAGGCCCATCTTCGCCTGGACGTCCCGGACCACGCCGATGAGCGGCCCCCAGAAGCCGGTCTCCTCGGCCTCGATGAGGACGATCGGGTGCATGTCGCTCTTGCCGGTCTGGATCAGTGTGAGCAGCTCGAACGCCTCGTCGAGGGTGCCCCAGCCGCCGGGGAAGATGGCGAAGGCGTGCGACTCCTTCACGAACCCGAGCTTGCGGGTGAAGAAGTACTTGAAGTTCACCATCCGCTCGGGGCGGATGTACTCGTTGCCGTGCGTCTCGAACGGCAGGCGGATGCTCACGCCGTAGGCGGCGTCAGGGCCGGCGCCCCTGGAGCAGGCCCCCAGAATCCCGGGCCCGCGCCCGGG
>QGUS01000190.1 GCA_003242515.1 Actinomycetota bacterium | reverse complement strand
ATCCCCCAGCTGTTCCCCGGGGCGCCCGGTTCTGTTCGTTCCCACCTTGGCCTGCTCGGCGGCCTCGCCGGCGCCGGTGCCCCCGTGGTGGTCACCGGCGGGAGGCACCTCGACCTGGTCCGGTCCTCCCTGGAGCGCCTCGGGCACACCGAGCATCTCGTCCTCGTGGAGCCGGAGGGGCGGAACACCGCCCCCGCGGTCGCAGCCGCCTCGCTCGCGCTCGACCCCGACGAGGTGATGGTCGTGCTGCCTTCCGACCACCTGATCCGGGATCCGGCCCGGTTCCGCTCCGCCGTGGAGCGGGCGGCCGCGCTGGCGGAGGGCGGCAGCGTTGTCACCTTCGGGATCACCCCGACGCGTCCCGAGACGGGCTACGGGTACATCGAGATCGGCGAGCCGGCATACGACGGGGCCCACAGGGTCGCCCGGTTCAAGGAGAAGCCAGGGGAGGAGGACGCCCGTCGCATGGCGTCCGACGGCCGCCACCTCTGGAACTCCGGCATGTTCGTGCTCACGGCCGGCACGGCCCGGGCCGAGTTCGAGCGGCTCAGGCCCGACATGGTCGAAGCTGTCGCCGCGGCGCTGCCGGGGAGCGGCCCCGGTGTCGTCGCCCTGCGAGAGGGGTTCCGCGGCGTCGAGGCGATCTCGTTCGACCACGCGGTCATGGAGCACACCGACCGCGCCCTGGTCCTGGAGCTCGACGCCGGATGGGACGACCTGGGCTCGTACGTCGCCCTCCACGCCCACAGCCCGCAGGATGCCGACGGGAACGCCGTCACCGGTCGGGTGATCCTCGACGGCGTCACCGACTCGCTGGTCGTCGCCAGGTCCCGGGTCGTGGCCGTCGTCGGGCTGAGCGGGGTGGCCGTGGTGGAGACCCCGGAAGCCGTGCTGGTCGTCCCGCTCGACCAGGCGCAGAAGGTCAGGGAGATCGCCGAGGAGGCCGAATCGTGAGGAAGCTCGCTGCAGTCCTGTCCGCTGCCCTGGTGTTGGGGGCCTGCACCGGCCAGCCCTCTTCCGACGCCACGGGCGAGCAGATCTACCGCCAGATCTGCGCCAACTGCCACGGCCCCAATCTGGAGGGCCGCGTCGGTCCGGCTCTGGGGCCCGGCTCCAATGCCGCGACCCAGCCCGACTCCTATCTGGAGACCACGATCCTGCGCGGACGCGGCTCCATGCCCTCGTTCCGCTCCACCCTCGACGACGAACAGGTCCAGCGGGTGATCTCCTTCATCCGGGAGGTCCAGGGCGGGTGACCGTCGACCTGGGCTCGCTCGAGGTCCGGGCGGTGAGCATCCCGATGCGGCACCGCTTCCGCGGGATCGACCGGCGCGACCTGCTGCTGCTCCGGGGCCCGTCCGGCTGGGGCGAGTTCTCGCCGTTCCCGGAGTACCCGCCGGCGGTGGCGAGGAGGTGGCTGCATGCCGCCCTGGAGCTGGCCACGGGAGACCTCCCGCGGCCGGGCCGGGACACGGTGGAGGTCAACGTGACCGTCCCCGTCGTCGACCCGGAGACCGCCGCCAGGATCGTGCGCGAGTCGGGCGCCAGGACCGCCAAGGTGAAGGTCGGCGACCCCGGCCGGGCCGAGGAGGAGGACCTGGACCGTCTGGAGGCGGTGGCCGCGGCGCTCGGCGAGGGCGGGCGCATCAGGGTGGACGTGAACGGCGCCTGGGACCTGGAGACCGCGACGCGGCGGCTGTCCGCCATGGAGCGTTTCGACCTCGAGTACGCCGAGCAGCCGGTCGCCACCGTCGAGGAGATGGTGGAGCTGCGCCGGCGGGTGTCGGTCCCCCTCGCGGCCGACGAGCTGGTCCGCCGGAGCGACGACCCGCTCCGGGTCGTGGAGGCGGGCGGGGCCGACGTGATCATCGTCAAGGTCCAGCCCCTGGGAGGAGTTCGGACGGTGCTCGACCTGGCCCGCCGGGCCGGGGTGCCCGCGGTGGTGTCCTCGGCGCTCGAGACCTCGGTCGGGATGTACGCGGGCCTGCTCGCCGCGTCCCTCCTGGACCTGCCGGTCGCATGCGGCCTGAACACGGTCTCGCTCTTCCAGGGTGACGTGGTCGCCGAGCCCCTGGTGGCCGTGGACGGCCGGATCCCGGTCCGGCGTCCCGAGCCCGACCCGGACCTCCTGGAGCGGTGGCGGTCGCCGTCCGGGGTCGAGGCTTTCCTGCTGGATCGGCTCCGGCAGACGGCGGAGCTGGCGGCATGAGGCCGAACCCCAGCACCGCCCTCGCCGAGGTCGTCGTCGACGAGCTCGTCCGCAACGGCGTCGACTTCTTCGTGATCTCGCCCGGCTCCCGGTCGGCGGCGCTCGCCATCGCCGCGGCCCACCACCCGGCTGCCACCAGCGTGATGGTGATCGACGAGCGGTCCGCCGCCTTCTGGGCCCTCGGCAGGGCAAAGGCGGGGAGGGGTGCCGCGGTGATCGCCACCAGCGGCACGGCCGTCGCCAACTGGTTCCCGGCGGTGGTGGAGGCCGACAGCTCGCTGACCCCGCTCATCCTCCTGTCCGCCGACCGGCCTGCCGAGCTGAGGGGAGTGGGCGCCAACCAGACCATCGAGCAGGCGGGCCTCTTCGGCGACAAGGCCAGGCTCGCACTCGACGTGCCGGCACCCGACGGGGAGGACCGCACGGCCTGGTGGCGTGACCTGGTCTGCCGCGCGGTCGCCGCCAGCCGCGGCCTCGACGGGAGGCCCGGGCCCGTGCAGATGAACCTGGCCTTTCGGGAGCCCACCGTCCCGGTGAGCGACGACGGCCGGTCCCGGGCCCGGCCCTACGAGCACCCGACCGACGGGCGCCCCGACGGGTCGCCCTGGACTCCGGTGGAGATCCCCGGCCCGCCCGATCCCGGGGACGGCATCCCTGCCTCGCCCCGCGGTGTGGTGATAGCCGGCGACGGCCCCTACGACCGGCGTGGCCTCCTCGCCGAAGCGCGCCGGCTCGGATGGCCGGTCCTCGCCACCGCCGCATCGGGCCTGCGCGGCCAGGGCGCCATCGACTCCTATCACCATCTCCTCTCCCGGCCCCTGCCGCCCGCCCTCCGTCCCGAGGTCGTCGTGGCGGCCGGCGCCACGGGCCCGTCCGACCGTCTCGAGGACCTGATCGCCACCGCGACCCACCGGGTCAGGGTGGACCGGTGGGGGAGGCGGATCGACCCTCGTCGCAACGCCACCCTCCGCCTCGCCGCGGACCCGGTCGCCGCGCTCGCCTCGATCCCGTCGTCGCCCGACCCTGCCTGGGTGGCGGCGTGGGAGGCCGCCCACATCAGGGTGCGTGCCGCGGTGTCCGCCGCCGTGGAGTGGGGGACCGGCGCCGCGGTGGTCCGGGCACTGGAACGGTCCGGCATGTCCTGCCTCGTCGCCGCCTCCTCCCTCCCGGTCCGCGAGGTCGACGCCCACCTCACCACCGGCGTCCCCGTGCTGGCCAACCGGGGGGCGTCGGGCATCGACGGGATCGTCTCGACGGCGCTCGGCGTGGCCAGCGCCCGTCCGGGCACCGTGTTGCTCACCGGGGACCTCTCGCTGTTCCACGACTCCAACGGCTTCCTCGCCGAGGAGGGCGTCGGCCTCGTGACGGTGGTGATGAACAACGGCGGGGGAGGGTTGTTCGACCAGTTGCCCACGGCCCGCCACGCCCCGTCCTACGAGCGTCTCTTCGTGGCGCCTCCGGGTCGCAGCGTCGCCGCACTGGCCGCGCTCCACGGTCTGGATCACCACCTCGCGGCGTCCGCCGACGACCTGGTGGCCGCCGTCGAAGAAGGGATCGCCTCGGGGAGGCGGGTCGTGGTCGAGGTGCCCATCGACCGGGCGGTGGACCTGGCGGCGCGACGGCGCCTCGACGAAGTGGCCCGCTCAGTCCTCGATGCCGAGGGCTGACAGCATGGGCTGGCGCTTCAGGCGCACAGCGTCAGCCAGATGGTCGATGTGCTGCTCACCTGGCCCGAGGGCACGCGCCTGATGCTGCTGGCGCCCGTGGTGCAGGGGCGCAAAGGCACGCACGCGCAGTTGCTCGATCAGTTGCAGGCGCAGGGCTTTGTGCGCTTTCGCATTGACGGCAGTGTGTTCAACGCGGGCGATCTGGCGCCGCTGGATGCCCAGCAGGCGCACGACATCGAGGTGGTGGTCGATCGCCTGAAAATC
>QGUS01000189.1 GCA_003242515.1 Actinomycetota bacterium | reverse complement strand
CCCTCGGGCCCGTGCCAGCAGGCGTACAGGGCGGCGACCACGGCGAGGAGCACCTGGGCGGTGCAGACGTTGGAGGTGGCCTTCTCGCGGCGGATGTGCTGCTCCCGGGTCTGCAGGGCGAGGCGGAAGGCGACCCGGCCCTCACGGTCCTTGGAGACGCCGACGAGGCGGCCGGGCAGCGAGCGGACGTTCTCCTCACGGCAGGCGATGAATCCGGCGTGTGGCCCGCCGAACCCCATGGGGACTCCGAAGCGCTGGGCGGAGCCCACGGCGATGTCGGCGCCCCACTCCCCCGGCGGCGTCAGCAGCGTGAGGGCGAGCAGGTCGGTGGCGGCGACCACGACGGCCCCCGCCTCCTTGAACCGGGCGGCCGTCTCGCGGTGATCGACGATGGCGCCGGACGAGCCCGGGTAGGCGAGCAGGACGCCGAAGGCCTCCTGAGGGTCGGAGCCCTCGTCGAGCAGGCGCACCTCGACGCCCACTGCCTCGGCGCGGGTGCGGACCACCTCGATGGTCGGGGCGTGGCAGTCGGGGTCGACGTAGAAGACGGTCCGATCACCGGCGGCGATCCGCCGGGCCATGGCCATCGCCTCGGCGGCGGCGGTGGGCTCGTCGAGCAGCGAGGCGTTGGCGATCTCCAGGCCGGTCAGGTCGGAGACCATGGTCTGGAAGGTGAGGAGCACCTCGAGACGGCCCTGGGAGATCTCCGGCTGGTACGGGGTGTAGGCGGTGTACCACCCCGGGTTCTCCAGGACGTTGCGGAGGATGACCGGCGGCGTGATGGTGTCGTAGTAGCCCAGGCCGATCATGGAGCGGTGGACGCGGTTGCGGGAGGCGAGGGAGCGGATGTGCTCGAGCACCTCCTGCTCGCTCATCGGCTCGGGGAGGTCGAGGTCCGTCTCGAAGATGGACTCGGGGATCGTCTGGGCGACCAGGTCGTCCAGCGACTCCGCCCCCACCACCGAGAGCATCTTCTCGATCTCCTGCGGCCGGGGCCCGATGTGACGGTCGACGAATCTCTCCATTCCTGCGCTCGCTTCGCTCGCGGTACTGGGTACCGGGTACTTGGTACTTGAACGGACTTACCGTAACCGCTGGGGACTGACCGGTGACCGCGGGCAGCGCCCCGGGGGTGGTGACCCGGTACGGACACGCACCCCGGGTGGCCGGACGCCTAGACGTTGAACCTGAACTCGACCACGTCGTCGGGCTGCATCACGTAGGACTTGCCCTCGGAACGCACCAGGCCGGCAGCGCGGGCGGCCTGCCACGACCCGGCCTCCACCAGCTTGTCGTAGCTCACGACCTCGGCGGCGATGAACCCCCGCTGGAAGTCGGTGTGGATCACGCCGGCTGCCTCGGGGGCGGTGGAGCCGGCCTTGATGGTCCAGGCCCTGGTCTCCTTCGGGCCGGCGGTGAGGAAGCTCTGCAGCCCCAGGGTGCGGTAGGCGGCCCGGATGACGTGGTTGAGGCCCGGCTCCTCGAGCCCGGCGGCCTCGAGCAGCTCGGCCTTGTCCTCCGGCTCCAGCCCCGCCAGCTCGGCCTCGAACTCGGCGTCGATGAAGAGCGCCTCCGAGGGGGCGACCATGTCGGCCAGCTGCTTCTTCCGCTGCTCGTCGGCCAGCAGCTCCGGATCGGAGTTGAAGACGTAGATCACCGGTTTGGCGGTGAGCAGGTGCAGGTCGGCGAACTCGGCCCGCTGCTCCCACAGCCCGGGGTCGGCGGAGATCCGCTTCCCGGACGCAACCGTGTCGCGCAGCCTGCGCAGCAGGTCGACCTTGGGCTGCAGCTTGCGGTCGACCGTGGCCTCCTTCTCCAGCTTGGGGAGGCGCTTCTCGATGGTCTCCAGGTCGGCCAGGGCCAGCTCGGTCTCGATCACCTCGATGTCCCGGTCGGGGTCCACCTCGGCCTCCACATGCGTCACGTCGGGGGCGGAGAAGGCGCGAACCACGTGGCAGATGGCGTCGACGTCGCGGATGTTGGCGAGAAAGCGGTTGCCCAGCCCCTCGCCCTTGCTGGCGCCCCGCACCAGGCCGGCGATGTCGACGAAGGTGACGGTGGCGGGGGTGATCTTCGCCGACCCGAACATCCCGGCCAGGACCTCGAGCCGGGGGTCGGGGATCGGGACCACGCCCACGTTGGGATCGATGGTGGCGAACGGATAGTTGGCGGCGACGGCACCGGCGGCGGTCAGGGCGTTGAACAGTGTCGACTTGCCCACGTTGGGCAGCCCGACGATTCCGATGGCGAGGCTCATTGCGGCCCGACATTAGGGGCCACCGTGAGTCATGCCGCTACCGTGCGCGCCATGCGGAAGGTGGCGGTGATCGGAGCCGGATCCTGGGGGACGACGGTGGCCCTGCTCGCCTCTGCCAGGGTCCCCACGACCCTCTGGGCGAGGCGCCACGAGCTGGCCGAGGAGATGCGGGGCACCCGCGAGAACCGGCCCTACCTGCCCGGCTTCGAGCTGCCGCCGAACGTGCAGCCCACCTCCGACATGGCGGAGGCGGTGGACGGCGTCGACGCCATCCTCTGGGCGGTCCCGTCCCACGGCTACCGGGCGACCTTCTCACGGTTCGTCCCCCACATCCCCGCGGGCATCCCCCTCATCTCGCTCACCAAGGGCATCGAGCAGGAGACGCTGGCAACGATGACCCGGGTGATGGCCGAGGAGGCCCCGGGGCACGACCCCGGGCTGATGGGTGTGCTCACCGGGCCGAACCTGGCCGTCGAGGTGGCGGCCGGCCAGCCGGCGGCGGCCGTGGTGGCCACTCCGGAGCCGGAGCCGGCCCGGGCGATCCAGGAGCTGCTCATGGGACCGACCTTCCGCGTCTACACCAACGACGACGTGATCGGCTGCGAGATGGGCGGCGCCCTGAAGAACGTGATGGCTCTGGCGTCGGGCATGTCCGACGGGCTCGGCTTCGGCGACAACACCCGGGCCACTCTGCTCACCCGGGCGCTGGCCGAGATCACCCGGCTGGGCGTCGCCATGGGCGGCCGACCGTCGACCTTCGCCGGTCTCGCCGGCGTGGGCGACCTCATCGCCACCGCCAGCTCGACGAAGAGCCGCAACTACCAGGTGGGCTTCGCCCTGGCGCAGGGGCGAAAGCTCGCCGACATCGTCTCCGAGATGCGGATGGTGGCCGAGGGCGTCAAGACCACCCAGAGCGCCCTGGGCCTGGCTCACCGCCACGGCGTGGAGATGCCCATCGCCGAGCAGGTAGGCAGGGTGATCGCCGGAGAGGTGCACCCGAGGGAGGCGATGCTCCTACTCATGACCCGGCAGGCCAAGCCGGAGACGACCTGAAACCGGCGGGCATATCCCGGGGTTCTCCACGGTTGACGCATACCGGACTTCGAAGAGGCATCTGTGACGCGACTCATTCAGACCAGCCACGGCACCAACACCGGCGCCTTCACGCCGATCGACTGGGCCATGTTCGGGGCCCTCGGCCTCATCTGGGGCTCCTCGTTCCTGCTCATGGCCATCGGCCTCGACGCCTTCCACCCCGGCTTCGTCGCCCTGCTGCGGATCGTGGCGGCGGCGGTGTTCCTCTGGTCGCTCCCCCAGGTGCGCCGCACGCGGGTCGACCGTGAGGACATCGGGCGGATCGCGCTGATCGGCCTGACCTGGGTCGCGGGGCCATTCACCCTCTTCCCGCTCGCACAGCAGTGGATCTCCTCCGGCACGGCCGGCCTGATCAACGGGACCACCCCGATCTTCACCGCCATCGTGGCCTCGGTCCTGCTCCGCACCCTGCCCGGCCGGCTGCAGAGGGTCGGCCTCGTCCTGGGCCTGGCCGGCGTGGTGCTCATCGCCTGGCCGTCGATCAACGCGGGCAGCAACCAGGCCCTCGGGATCCTCCTGGCCCTCCTGGCCGCGGCGTCATACGGCCTCTCAATCAACCTCTCGGTGCCCCTCAACCAGAAGTACGGCTCCCTGGCGACGATGAGCCGGGTCATCTGGACGGCGCTGCCGATGGTCCTCCCCTTCGGGATCTATGGGCTGACCCGGTCGGAGTTCGCCGTCCCGTCGTTCCTGGCGACCACCGTCCTGGGCGTCGTCGGCCCGGGCCTGGCGTTCATCCTGGCGGCCCGGATCCCCCCTTCGGTGGGGGGGACCCCAGGCCCCTTACAACACACGTGATCCCCGGTG
>QGUS01000188.1 GCA_003242515.1 Actinomycetota bacterium | reverse complement strand
TTGTTTAAGTAGACGGCTGTATTATGTTTTTTTTTTTTTTCAAGGGGAAGAGGGCATTCGGTAACTAGTACGGTCTTGTGGGCTGGGAAGATGGGGTAAAGAGACTTGCCCAGGCCGGTGCCGCCCTGGAGCGCCTGTGGCGCCAGGTGTCGGAAGGCGACACGCCCTCCACCGCGACCCTGGTATCCATGGAGGCGACCGCCGGCCGCCTGCTCTCCGCATTCGACACCGGGGACGACGGCGACCTGAGGGAGGCCCTCGTCCGGATGGAGGCCTCGGCGCAGGAGAAGCCGGAGCTGCGCGCCCTCCGCCCGCCGGAGACCAGCCTGGGCGGCCTCCTCACCTCGATGACGGGCGCCGTGCTCGGCGAGGCCACCCGCGTCGACACCGCCGCCCTCTACCAGCTGATCAACCGCATCGTGGAGGTGGCGCTGGACGTCGACGCCCTGGCCGACCTCTCCCTGGTGTCGATCGAGGGCGCCGATCCCTCGGTCTTCCGCCGCACCTTCCGCAACCAGCTGAAGAAGCTCTCCGAGTCGATCCAGGACGTACAGAACCAGGCGGTGGCCCTGGCCAACGTGCCGTTCGCCGACGCCGTCTCCACCTTCCCCCAGTTCGTGCGGTACCTCGGGCGCCGCATGGGCAAGGACGTCCGGATCGAGATGGAGGGCCTGGACGTCCAGATCGACCGCCAGATCGTCGACCTGATCCGGGAGCCGCTCCGCCACCTGCTGGTCAATGCCGTCGACCACGGGATCGAGCCTCCCGAGGTGCGGATCGCCAAGGGCAAGCCTCCCACCGGGACCATCAGGGTCTCCGCCGTGGTGCACGACCTCAGGGTCGAGATCTCCATCTCCGACGACGGCGCCGGGGTGGACTGGGACCGGGTCGCCGAGGTCGCCGACGAGCGGGGCATCCCCCTGATGCCGCCGGACCTCTCGCCGGTGCTCTTCCAGCCAGGGTTCTCCACCCGGATCGAGAAGAACGACTTCTCCGGTGCGGGTGACGGGCTGCCGCTCGCCCGGGAGGCCGTCGAGAAGGTCCGGGGCGCCATCCACATCTACTCCCAGCGCGACGCGGGCACGACCGCCACCCTCGTGCTCCCGCTCTCGATGGTCCTCCAGAACGTCGTGGTGGTCGCCGTGGGGAACCAGTTCTGGGGTATCCCCGAGGCGGCCATAGAGGCGACCATGGCCCTCTCCGCCGTGGAGATCGAGACCACCGGCATCGGGAAGACGGTCTGGTTCCGGTCCGCCCCGATTCCGTGCATCTCCCTTGCCCAGGCCATCGGCTCGGAGCCGCCGGGAGACGAGTCCGAGCTGCTGATCATTTCCACCCGGTCCGGCCTGGTCGCGGTGACGGTGAGCGAGATCGTGGACCGGCGCCGGGTGGCGGTGAAGTCCCTCGGGCCGATCCTGGAGGGTGTCAGCCACGTCACGGGCGCCGCCATGCTCGGCGGCGGCCAGATCCTCGTCGTCCTCGATCCTCACTTCGTCGGCGCCGTGGCCCGCCAGAGGCCCCGGGCCCTGTCGGACCGCCCGAGGATCCTCGTGGTCGACGACTCGGCCGGCGTCCGCCAGCTGCTCTCGGCGACCCTCACCGGCGCCGGGTTCGACGTGGAGGTGGCGTCCGGGGCGCGGGAGGCGGTGCTGGCGCTGGCCACGAACGCCTTCGACGGCCTGGTGGTCGACTACTCGATGCCGAGGTCCAACGGCGTGGAGCTGGTGCGGGCCCTGCGTGCGGCCGACATCAGGATCCCGATCATCATGGTCTCCGGTGTCGCCAGCGACGAGGAGAAGCGTGCGGCCTGGGAGGCCGGGGTGGACGCCTACCTCGACAAGTTCGACCTCCGTCAGGGTGTGCTGACGCAGACCCTGAAGCGGCTCCTCGGCATCGACAACGCCGCCGGCACCGCCTGAAACGACGCCCGCGGACAAGCTCCGGCCGGGAGGTAGGTTCTCCCAAGCGCGGCTTCAGTGGCCCGCGCGGAAAGTCGATAAAACGGTTAGGCATGCCTGACACGATCCGTCTCGCCGACATCCTGGTGTGGGCGTCACCCCTGGTGGGGGTGGCGGCGGTGCTGTGGGCATGGCGGATCACCGCTCAGGGCCGGGAGCGGGAGCGGGAGGCGATCCGCCTCTCGGAAGAGGCCCACACGATCAAGAACGACTTCGTGGCGATGGTGAGCCACGAGCTCCGGACACCGCTGACCTCGATCGCCGGCTTCGCCCAGACGCTCGTCGAGTCGTGGCGCGACCTCTCCGAGGAGGAGGTCGACGAGTTCCTCAACATCATCAACAAGCAGGCCATCTACCTGGGCGACCTGGTGGAGGACGTGCTGGTGATCCCGAGATTGGAGGCGAACCGTCTCCGCCTCGACCCGGAGTTGTTCGACCTCGGCGACCTCATCGAGGACGTCGCCCAGATGGTGTTCCCCAACGGGGGCCGGAAGCAGTCGCTGGTGTCGCTGCCCGACGGGGTCAGGGTGTACGCCGACCGCCGCCGGGTGCAGCAGATCGTCCGCAACCTCCTCGAGAACGCCCGGAAGTACGGCGGCGACCAGATCATGATCGAGGGTTTCGTGGTCGGAGACCAGTACACGGTGGTCATCTCCGACAACGGGCCGGGCATAGCCGACGAGGCCGCCCTGAAGGTGTTCGAGAACTTCGAGCAGCTGTCGAAGGGCGACGCCCGCGAGGCCACCGGCATCGGCCTGGGCCTCCCGATCGCACGCCGTCTCGCCCGGTTCATGGGTGGCGACGTCTGGTACGAGCGGCGCTTCCCGACGGGCGCCCGCTTCTGCTACTCGCTGCCGCTGCGCCGGCCGGTCACCGGCGGCGAGCCGGAGTCGGTCCTGGAGTCCATCGGCGTCGTCGAGATGCCCGTCTGACCCTCGGCCAGACCGAGGCGTGGGCGAGGGCGTCGCCCCGGAGGCGGGGCTGGTCATGGCCTTCCCGTTCTCGGCGTTCTGAGGCTCAGTCCCCGGCCCCCACTACGATCGGTCACGATGCAGGCCGAGTGGCTTTTCGACGACGTCCCGGCCGACACCCCGCTGTTCGCCGACCTGAACCCTTCCCAGCGTGAGGCGGTGGCGGCCACCGAGGGCCCGGTTCTGGTGGTGGCGGGTGCCGGATCGGGCAAGACCCGGGTCCTCACCTACCGGATCGCGCACCTCATCCGCGACCACATGGTGCCGCCCGACGGCATCCTGGCGATCACCTTCACCAACAAGGCCGCCGACGAGATGAAGGAGCGGGTCGCCCACCTCGTCGGGGGCGGCGTCTCGAAGCGGATGTGGGTGAGCACCTTCCACTCCGCCTGCGTCCGCATCCTCCGCCGGGAGGCCTCCCGGCTCGGGTACAGGTCCGGCTTCTCCATCTACGACGAGTCCGACTCCCTCCGACTGATCAAGACGGTCCTGCGCGACCTGGACCTCGACTCGAAGCGCTTCCCCGAGAAGGCGATGAAGGGGATCATCTCCAAGGCGAAGAACGAGCTCGTCGACTACGAGAGCTTCGCCGCCCAGGGGGAGGGCTTCTACCACGAGCAGGTCGCCGACGTGTACCGGCTCTACCAGCAGCGTCTCCTAGCCGCGTCGGCGATGGACTTCGACGACCTGCTGATGATCACCGTCGAGCTGTTCGCCGCCTTCCCGGACGTGCTCGAGGCCTATCAGGACCGGTTCCGGTACGTCCTGGTGGACGAGTACCAGGACACCAACCGAGCCCAGTACATGCTGGTCAAGCAGCTCACCGCCAAGCACCGGAACATCTGCGTGGTGGGCGACTCCGACCAGTCCATCTACAAGTTCCGCGGCGCCGACATCCGGAACATCCAGGACTTCGAGAAGGACTACCCGGACGCCCGGGTGATAGTCCTCGACCAGAACTACCGGTCCACGGAGACGATCCTCGACGCCGCCAACGCGGTGATCTCCCAGAACACCAGGCGGACCCCGAAGAACCTGTGGTCCGACCGGGGGAGGGGCGTGCCGATCGTCCGCTACGAGGCGGAGGACGAGCACGACGAGGCCGGCTTCGTCGTCGATCAGATCGAGAAGCTCCGCGACGAGGGCTACGACCTCGCCGACATGGCGGTCTTCTACCGCACCAATGCCATGTCCCGCGTGGTGGAGGACGTCTTCGTCCGCCGGGGCATCCCCTACAC
>QGUS01000187.1 GCA_003242515.1 Actinomycetota bacterium | reverse complement strand
TCCCGGTGCTGAACGAGGCCGCTCATATCGAGGCGACCATGGCCGACATCCTTGGCCAGGACTACCCGGGTGAAGTGGAGGTGGTCGTCGCCGACGGGGGCTCCACCGACGGCACCCGTGAGTACCTCGACCGCCTCGCTGCCGTGGACGCTCGGGTCACGGTCATCGACAACCCCCGGCGGCGCCAGGCCCATGGCCTCAACGCCGCCGCCGGCGTCGCCAGGGGAGAGGTGCTGGTGCGTGCCGACGGTCACACCCGCTACGCATCCGACTACGTGCGGCGGTCCGTCGAGGCCCTGCAGGAGCTGGGCGGGGCCGTGGGCGGGCGGATGAGCCCGGTGGGCTACGACGTGTTCAGCCGGGCGGTGACGGCGGCCATGAACTCGCCGCTGACCATGGGGCCGGCCCGCTTCCATCACGCCACCGAGCGGGAGGAGGTGGACACGGTCTACCTGGGTGCCTTCCGCAGGGAGGACTTCGCCGCCCTGGGAGGGATCCGCTCCTTCCCGTCGGGATCATCGGAGGACGCGGACTTCTACTACCGCTGGCGGCAGTCGGGCCGGAAGGTCTTCGTCGACCCGGCGATCCGCTCGGAGTACGCACCCCGCAACCGCCCCGGCTCGCTGTGGCGGCAGTACTGGCGATACGGCCAGGGGAAGTCCGAGATGTTCTGGGTCAACGGGCGGTTCCCGTCGTGGCGGCCCCTCGCCCCGCTGGCCCTCGTGGTCGCAGTGCTGGCCGGGATCATCTGGGGCGTCGCGTCAGGGTGGTGGGTGCCGCTCGCCGTCGTCACCGGGGCCTGGCTGGCGGTGCTCCTGGCGGCGTCGGTGCGCGCCGGGACGCTGCTCCCGGTGGTGGTGTTCGCCGCGGCGATCATGCATCTCGCATACGGCCTGGGCGGGATCTGGGGCCTGGTCAGGGGGCCTGGCCCGGTCCGTCACCTGAGACGGTGACCTCACCCGTGTGGGGTGTGTGGTACCAGCCCCGCACCCGCCCCGACACCAGCCTGATCGGCACCCACAGCGCCGCGAGCAGCGCCAGGACTGGGTAGCGGGAGATCCGTCTCCAGCCGAGACCCTCCCGGGCCAGGAAAGGCACGGGCAGGACGAACTGAAGGGCGGCGATCGCCGCCCACACCCACCACGGAAAGAGCCATCCCGGCCAGATGGCCGCCACCACGGCGAGCACCGCAGAGAGCAGCGCCACGAACGACCGCCCCGGCTGGACCAGCCGGATCGCCATGTCGAATCGGGCAGGGGAAGGGCTCCGGAGCAGCGTGCCGAGATGCCGGCGCCGGGCGGCCCGCTTGCCGGCCATCCAGCGGGCCCGCTGCCGGACCGTCACGCCGACCGAGGCTGGCTTCTCGTCGCCGATCCTGACGTCGTGGAGCCACTCCACCGGGTGCCCGGCGAGGAGCAGCCGGACCCCGAGGTCCTGGTCCTCGGTCAGGGTGTCGGAGAACCCGCCCGCATCCTCGAGGGCCCCGGCCGTGATCGCCATCCCCGTCCCGCCGAGGTCGGCCGACCAGCCGAGGTTGGAGCGGGCCAGTTGCACCATCCGGTTGCCCGCCCAGTACGACATGGCCGCCGCCTGGGCGATCAGGGAGGCGTCGGGGTTGGTGGCGTCCAGATAGCACTGCACCACAGTGTGTCCGGCCGCGATCTCGTCGGAGATCCGCGAGAGGGTGTTCGGGGGGATGCGGTTGTCGGCGTCGAAGACCACGAGGGTCTCGTCGGGCGACAGGGGGTGACGTTCCAGGTGCCAGGCGAGGGCGGGGCCCTTCCCCGGGTCGCCGTCCCACCGCTCGTCCACGATCGCCCCGGCCCCGGCGGCGACCTGCGGCGTGGAGTCCTCGCAGCGGTCGGCGACGACGAACACCCGGTACCGGTCCTTCGGGTGGTCCTGGGCCGCCAGGTCGGTGAGGATGCCGCGGATCACCCGCTCCTCGTCGTGGGCGGGGATCACCACCCGGAGCCGGCGGGGAGCGGCTCTGGGCGCCGGCGACCGGTCCCTCCAGCCCCACAGTGAGGTCACGGAGTTGTATCCGATCAGGGCGGCGAGCCCTGCCTGAGCAACCAGGAGGAGAACCCGTAACATGCCCGGTCGAGGCTAGAGCCTGACCATGGAATTCCCCGCAATCGACCTGCCCCCCGGATCCGTCGCCGTCGTCCTCGGGACCCGTCCCGAGATCGTGAAGCTCGCCCACCTCATCGCGGGCCTCGGCAACCGCGCCCGGGTGATCCACACCGGACAGCACTACGACTACGAACTCTCCGCCGTCTTCTTCGAGGCCTTCGGCATCCCCGAGCCGGCGGTGTTCCTGGGAGTGGGCGGCAGGACCCGCGCCGGGCAGATCGCCGCCGCGCTGGGTGCTCTCGACGAGCTGTTCGCCTCGGAGCCACCGCGGGTGGTCGTGGTCCAGGGCGACACCAACACCACGCTCGCCGGGGCGCTGGCGGCGAACGCCCATGAGATCCCCATCGTCCACGTCGAGGCGGGCCTGCGCAGCCGTGACCGCCGCATGCCCGAGGAGCACAACCGGGTGCTCACCGACGCCGTCTCCGACCTCCTGTGCGCCCCGACCGATATCTCCGTCCGCAACCTCGTCTCCGAGGGTGTCGCCGGGGAGATGATCGAGCTGACGGGCAACACCGTCGTCGAGGCGGTGCGGGGCCTGATGCCGTCCCCCGAGCGGCGGGCATCCCTCCTCGCCGAGCACGGCCTCGAGCCAGCCGGGTTCGTCCTCTCCACCATCCACCGTCCGGAGAACGTGGACGACCCGGAGCGGTTCTCCACGATCATCGAGCAGCTCGCCTCCCTGGACCTCCCCGTGGTGCTTCCCCTGCATCCCCGGTCCCGGAAGCGGGCCGAGCAGTTCGGGCTGGCCGACGAGCTCGCCTCCATCCGGGTGGTCGACCCGATGGGCTACGTCGAGTTCCTCGCCCTCAGCGCCGAGGCCGGCTACCTGGTCTCCGACTCGGGGGGCGTCCAGGAGGAGGTCTCGGTCTACAAGCGGCCGGTGATCGTGGTGCGGCGCTCCACCGAGCGGCCCGAGGTGCTCGGCACCTTCGCCCGCCTGGTCGAGCCCTCCGCCATCGCCGACACGGCGGCGGAGTGGCTGTCCGACCTGGAGTCTGTCCACGAGGAGCTCCGGGGGATCCCCTCGCCCTACGGCGACGGGACCGCATCGGCGCGGATCGCGGACGCGATCGGGAGGCGCTTCGGCGGTGCTTGACCGTCTGCGACGGCTGCTTGGGGGCGGCGAGGCACCGCCACCGCCGCCGCCGGTCCCGGAGGAGCCGCGCCTCTCCTTCGAATCATGGGACGCCTTGCCGCACGGGTCTGTGGTGCAGGTGTGCCATCCCCGCTGGCGTGGTGTCCGCACCGTCACCTATGCGTTCGGGTCGCCAGTGGTCGAGTGCGACGACCTCGACCACTGGGGCGCCGGCCTCGTGGCCCGGATGACCGCGGCGAAGGTGCGCATGGTCGTCATCCAGGGCTGGCCTCCCGGCTCGGAGTCGTTCGCCAGGATGCTGCAGGAGGCCGGGATCCGCACCCGCAGTGTGCTCCACTCCTCGCCGGCCCAACACGGGGCCGAGCCCGGGGAGGCGGCGGTGGCCGACACCGTCCTCGGCCTTGCCGCCGGGGGAGTGCTGGAGGCGGTCGGCATGGTCAAGGCGGGGGTCGCCGAGGCGTTCGCCGCCGTGGGCCACCCGGTGGTCCACGTGCCCAACCGGGCGCCGGCGTTCGGGAGGCTGGAGAAGCTGGACCTCGGTCCCGGCCGGCACGTCGGCGTGTTCGCCGAGCCCTTCTGGCGCAAGAACGTCACCACCCAGCTCCTCGCGGTGGGCCTGATCGGCGACGCGGTGGCCCATGTGATGCGGCGGCCGCCCAACCGGTACCTGGACAGCCTCCGCATCGAGGAGCACGGGGAGCTGCCGTGGGACGAGTTCGTCTCGCTGCAGGGTTCGGTGGACCTCAACCTGTACGTGACGCTGTCGGAGTGCCATCCCTCGACGCCGCAGGAGTCCTACCTCGCCGGAGTGCCATGCCTCATGTCCCGGACCAGCCACGTCTTCAAGAGCGACCCGGAGCTTTGGGAGCTGACCACCGTCGACGAGGCCGACAACCCGGCCGCCATCGCCGCGCTCCCCCGAAGCTGGTGGAAACG
>QGUS01000186.1 GCA_003242515.1 Actinomycetota bacterium | reverse complement strand
CGGAGGAGGGACCGGCGCTTGGCCCCCGCCCCCCCCCCCCGCCGCCCGCGGGGCCTCGGCCACGGCGATCGCGGCCATGTTCACCGCGTCGCTGACGGAGGCGTCCCGCTGCAGAACGTGGACCGTCCCCGCCAGGCCGGTGAGGATCGGGCCGATCACCTCGGCTCCGGCGAGGCGGTTGAGCAGCTTGTAGGAGGCGTTGGCGGCAGTCAGGTTGGGGAACACCAGCACGTTGGGCGGGTGGGCCAGGGAGGTCTCCGGCCGCCGCGACCGAAGCAGGTCGCCGACCACCGCCGTGTCGGCCTGCATCTCGCCGTCGGCCGGTATCTCCGGACGCCGGGAGCGGAAGAGCTCCAGGGCCCGGCGCACCCGCTCCGGCTCCTCGCCGCCGGCGGACCCGAAGTCGGAGTAGCTGATGAACCCCACCCGCGGCTCCCGTCCGAACACCTGGATGGCGGTATCGGCCGCGGCTTCGGCGATCTCCGCCAGCTGCTCGGCGGTGGGCTCGATGTTGACGGCGCAGTCGGTGAAGAACAGCGGGCGGCCTCCCACCATCACCAGGTAGACGGCCGAAACGATGGACCGGCCCTCCTCCAGGCGGAGGATCTGCAGCGCCGGGCGGATGGTCTCCGGGTAGAAGGTGGAGAGGCCGCCCAGCAGTGCGTCGATCTCGCCCTGGTGGATCATCAGACAGCCGAGCACGTTGGGGTCGAGGACCCGTTCCCGTGCCTCCTCGATGGTCATGCCGCGGTCGCGCCGCAGCTCCTCGAGGATCCCGGCGTAGCGCTCCCGGTCGGCGGCGGCCGGATCGACCACCTCCATGCCGTCGAGCGGGATGGCCATCCCGGCGGCCTCCCGGGTGATCACGTCGGCCGGGCCGATCAGAACCGGCCGGGCGATGCCCTCGTCGAGGGCGCGGCGGGCGGCCCGGATGATCCGGATGTCCTCGGCGTGCGGGAACGCGACCCGCTTGGGCGCCGCCTTGGCCTGGACGGTGATCGCGTTGACCAGGGCGTAGGAGGCCTGGAAGCGGCCCTGCAGCTGGGTCCGGTAGCGGTCGAAGTCCTCGATCGGCTTGCGGGCCAGCCCCTCCTCCATCGCGGCCCGGGCGACGGCGGGGGCCACCGTGTACAGGACGCGGGGATCGAAGGGCTTCGGGATCAGGTAGTCGGGGCCGAAGCTCAGGTGGTCGAGGTCGTAGGCGCGCAGCACCGAGTCCGGCACCGGCTCACGGGCCAGCTCGGCGAGGGCGCGGGCCGCGGCGATCTTCATCCCCTCGGAGACGGCACGGGCCCGCACGTCCAGGGCGCCGCGGAAGATGAACGGGAAGCCGAGGACGTTGTTCACCTGGTTCGGGTAGTCGCTGCGGCCGGTGGCCATGATCACGTCGGGCCGGGCCGCCCTCGCCTCGTGGTACCCGATCTCCGGGTCGGGGTTGGCCAGGGCGAACACGATCGGCTGGTCGGCCATCGTCCGCAGCATCTCAGGGGTCACGGTGCGCGCCACCGAGACGCCGATGAAGGCGTCGGTCCCCGCCATGGCGTCGGCCAGGGTGCGGGCGTCGCTGTCAACGGCGAACTCCCGCTTCGGGCCGCTCAGGTCGTCGCGCCCGGTGTGGACCACGCCCTTGGAGTCAACGAGGAGCATGTTGGCTGGGTCGACGCCGAGCGCGATCAGGAAGCGGGCCGTGGCGATGCCGGCGGCGCCCGCCCCTGAGACCACCACCTTCACCGAGCCCATGTCCCGGCCGGTGATCTCGATGGCGTTGATGAAGGCGGCGCCGGAGATGATAGCGGTGCCGTGCTGGTCGTCGTGGAAGACGGGGATGTCGAGACGCTCCCGGAGCGTCTCCTCGATGTAGAAGCACTCGGGGGCCTTGATGTCCTCGAGGTTGATGCCGCCGACCGTGGGGGCGAGCATCTCGCAGAACCGGATCACCTCGTCCGGGTCGGTCGTGTCGATCTCGAGGTCGAAGACGTCGATGTCGGCGAAGCGCTTGAAGAGGACCGCCTTGCCCTCCATGACCGGCTTGCCGGCCAGCGGGCCGATGTTCCCCAAGCCCAGCACCGCGGTCCCGTTGCTGACCACCGCGACGAGGTTGCCCCGGTTGGTGAAACGGAAGGCCGCGTCGGGGTCGTCGGCGATGACGAGACAGGGCTCGGCGACACCCGGCGTGTAGGCGAGGGACAGGTCGTGCTGGGTCGCGGTCGGCTTGGTGGCCCGGGTCTCCAGCTTTCCCGGGCGAGGGTTCTCGTGATACTCGAGGGCCTCCGAAAAGCCCGTTCTTCTGGCCATGATGCCCAACCCTAACTTCGCCGTGTGGCCGTACCTCCACGGCCCTGCGACAATGTAGGCGATGCTGGAAGCAGCACCACCAGTGACCACCAGCGAGAACGGGTACAAGGTGATGTCCGGCTGGCGGGTGGGTCACGCTCCCGAGGAGACGATGACCCGCTCCGGCCTCCTCGTGCCCGTTGGCACCAAGGACGGCAACGACGCCCTGGCCCTGGTCGACGTGATGACCGGGCAGCGCTTCTGGGCCGTCCCCACCGGCGCGTGGCGCTTCATCTGGCCGCCGACGGGCAAGCCGGTGATCGCCGTGCGCGAGTCCCAGATCATCGCCGAAGAGGAGCTGGGGCACGTCGGCGACGAGGGCACGTACCTCTGAGCGCGCGGAAATTCCCTCGCCCCGCCGCCTTCCCCCGGCCAACATCGCCTCCATGAGCCAGGAGCACGCCTCGCGCCGGGGCCGCCGTCTGACGGCGACCGTCACCGACCTGACGGTCGTGGTCCAGCGCGCCTTCCTCATCGGCGTGGTCCTGCCCGGCACCTCCGAGGAGGAAGAGGAGCGGTCGCTGGAAGAGCTGGCCCTGCTCACCGACACGGCCGGCGCCGAGGTCGTCGACCAGGAGCTGGTGAAGCGGGCCGAGATCGACCCCGCCTACTTCATCGGCAAGGGCAAGGCGCAGGAGCTGGCGCAGCTCACGCAGGCCCTGGACATCGACGTCGTCCTCTTCGACCACCAGCTCACCCCCGCCCAGCAGCGCAACCTGCAGAACCTGTTCGGGTGTGACGTGGTGGACCGGGAGGGCCTGATCCTCGACATCTTCGCCCAGCACGCCCGGTCGCGCATCGGCGCCCTCCAGGTGGAGCTGGCCCTGCTCCGCTACCACCTGCCCCGCCTCCGGGGCAAGGGCAAGAGCATGGCCCAGCAGGCGTCCGGCGCCGGCATCACCAACCGGGGCCCCGGCGAGACGAAGCTCGAGCTGGACCGCCGGAAGATCCTGACCCGGATCTCCAGGCTGGAGAAGGAGCTGGCCGAGTCGGTCGGCCACCAGGAGACCCAGCGGAAGCGGCGGCGCTCAAGCCTCGTGCCGCAGGTCTCCATCGTCGGCTACACCAACGCCGGGAAGTCGACCCTGCTCAACGCCCTCACCGACGCCGACGTGCTGGTCGAGGACCGCCTCTTCGCCACCCTCGACCCGACCGTGCGGAGGTACGAACGGCCGGGCCAGCGCCCCTTCCTCCTCGCCGACACCGTCGGGTTCGTGCGCCGCCTCCCCCACGGGCTGGTCCAGGCGTTCCGGTCCACCCTCCAGGAGGCGGCCGACGCGGACCTCCTCCTCCACCTCGTCGACGCCACCGACCCGGACGTGCCCGGGCAGATCGAAGCCGTCCGCGAGGTCCTGGCAGAGATCGACGCGGACGGGGTGCCCGAGATCCTCGCGCTCAACAAGGTCGACGCCCTCGACGAGGGCCAACGGAAGCGCCTGGCCAACCTCTACCCCGACGCCGTATTCGTGTCCGCGCTCACCGGCGAGGGGCTCGACGAGCTGGTGGAGGCGATCACCAACGCGCTCACCGCGGGCCTCGTGACCCTCAGCCTGGCCATTCCCTACGACCGGGGCGACCTGGTCGCCGCCGCCCACGAGCTGGGCGAGGTCATCACCGAGAAGCACGACGAGGACGGCACGGTCCTCGACGTGCGGGTGCCGGTGGCCGTAGCCTCCCGGTTCGAGCCCTACCGGCGATGACCGATCTCGTCGCACGGATGCGGGTTGCGCTCCGCGAGGCGATGCTGGCCCGGGACCGCGCCCCCGTCGCGCCCCTCCGGGCCGCCCAGTCCCCCCTCGCCAGTGGCGGCCGGGTCCCGGCCCAGCGCCCCCTCCCGTGCCACAACCGCCTACCTT
>QGUS01000006.1 GCA_003242515.1 Actinomycetota bacterium | reverse complement strand
CGAGCTCGGGGCGATCATCGAGCACGGGATCCAGCGGATGTACGGACCCGACCCGATCGACGAGTTCTATTACCTGACCGCCTACAACGAGAACTACGTACAACCGGCCAAGCCGGAGGGTGTCGATCAGGGGATCATCGACGGCCTGTACCGGTTCGCCCCGGCGGCGTCGGGCAACCCTGCCGCACGGATCATCTTCTCGGGCACGGCCCACGCCGCTGCCCGCCAGGCGGCCGTCGAGCTGGCCGAACGCTACGGCATCGACGTCGAGCTCTGGTCGGCGACCTCCTACAAGAACCTGCGGGAGGAGGCCCTGGCCGTGGAGCGGTGGAACCGGCTCCACCCGGCCGAGCCGCCCCGGGTCCCGCTGGTCACCCGCCTGCTCTCGGAGCACTCGATCCCGACCATCGCGGTGAGCGACTTCATGAAGATGGTCCCGGACCAGGTGGCCCGCTGGATCCCCGGCCCGTACACGGCCCTGGGGACCGACGGGTTCGGCCGATCCGACTCCCGCGAGGCCCTCCGGCGGTTCTTCGAGGTCGACACCGGGCACGTGGTGGCCGCCACGCTGTCCCTCCTCGCCCGGGAGGGCAAGGTGGAGGCCTCGGCGGTGAAGGACGCCTTCGACCGCTACGAGATCGACCCCGACACCCCGGACCCGGCACACGCCCACTGATGAACCGGCTCGACCTCATCCGGCTCGCGCAGGACGTCGAGGAGGTCGAGCCCGGCCGGTTCGACCCGGACTCCGTGGTCCTAGTCGACGTCCGCGAGCCCGTGGAGACCGCGTCCGGGGTCATCCCCGGGGCGATCGTGATCCCGCTGGGCCAGCTTCCGGATCGGATCGGCGACCACCTCGCACCCGACGGACGCACTGTGGTCGTCTACTGCGCCCACGGTCATCGGTCGGTCTTCGGCGCCGCCATCCTCAACCATCTCGGGTACCGGGCGGTGTCGCTGCGCGGCGGGGTCGAGGCGTGGCTCGACCGCGGGCTCCCCTGGGCGGGCCCGGGGACCCTCACCGGAGAGCAGCTGCAGCGGTACTCCCGCCACATCCGCCTCCCCGAGGTCGGGGAGAAGGGCCAGCAGCGCCTGCTGGAGTCGCGGGTATTGCTCGTGGGCGCCGGCGGCCTCGGCTCGCCGGCCGCCCTGTACCTGGCCGCCGCCGGCGTGGGCACGCTCGGCATCGTCGACGACGACCGGGTCGACGCATCCAACCTGCAGCGCCAGGTCCTCCACTCCCTCGACCGCATCGGCATGCCCAAGGTGGAGTCGGCCAGGGAGACGATCTCGTCGCTCAACCCCGACGTCACCGTGGAGACTCACCAGGTGCGCCTCGACTCCTCCAACGTCCTCGACCTGATGAGCCGATACGACCTGGTGGTCGACGGGGGTGACAACTTCCCCACCCGGTACCTGGTGAACGACGCCAGCCTGCACCTGGGGGTCCCGGTGGTCCATGGCTCGATATTCCGGTTCGAGGGGCAGGTCACGGTCTTCGACCCGTACAACGGGCCCTGTTACCGCTGCGTCCACCGTCTCCCCCCGCCGCCGGGAGTAGCCCCCTCCTGCGAGGTCGCCGGCGTCTTCGGCGTCCTCCCGGGTGTGGTCGGGTCCATCCAGGCGACCGAGGCGATCAAGCTCCTCCTCGGCATCGGCTCCAGCCTGGTCGGGCGGTTGCTGGTCTACGACGCGCTCGAGCAGGAGTTCGCCACACTCCACATCAGCCGCGACCCGGAGTGCCCGGCGTGCCGGGACCGGGAGGACCCGCCGCGGCTGGTCGACTACGACGACACCTGCCGGCCCGTTGCCTGAGACCCTCCGTCTGCCGCCGGAAGCCAGGGAGGCGATCCTGGAGCACTGTCTGGCAGCCGCGCCCGACGAGGCGTGCGGACTTCTCGGGGTGGCCGGCGGGGCGGTGCGTGCCGTCTACCCGGCGGGGAACGACTCGCCCGAGCCGGAGCGTTCGTTCGTGGTGAGGCCAGGAGACCACTACCGGGCCCTGGTGCACGCCGAGGCCCGAGGTTGGGAGGTGGGCGGGTGCTACCACTCCCATCCGGGAGGCAGGGCCGAGCCGTCGGGCGCCGACGTCGCCGGCGCCCTCGACCCGAACTGGTTCTACCTGGTGGTCGGCCTGGGACCGGACCCGATGATCCGGGCGTGGCGGATCCGCCACGGCACGGTCACCGAGGTGGAGCTGGGCTAGCCCTCGACGATCAGCTTGCCGGCCATGCCGGCACCCTGGGCGTTGCCGTGGAAGGTGCAGAAGAAGACGTACTCGCCCGGGGTGTCGAAGGTCAGCGTGGCCTCGTCGCCCTCGTACTGCTCCAGGCTGCCGAACACGTCCTCGGTGGACCAGGAGCCGTCGGCGGCGACCGCGTTGTGCGGGATCGTCTTCGAGGTCCCGACGAAGGTCACCGAGCCCCCGACCGGGATCCGGATCTCGTCGTACTCGAAGGTCGTGTCGAGCATCTTCACGGTGACGTGCTCGCCGGAGACCGGCCTGGTCTCGCCGCTGCCGCCGCCGCAGGCGACGAGCGCGAGCGCGAGCAAGAAGGGCAGGATTCGCTTGTACAAGATTCTCACCTCTTACCGAAGAGGGCCTTGATGCGGGCCCAAAGGGCGGAGAAGAACAGCCGGAGGCCACGCACCTCGGGGGCCGACACCTGGGCCGCCTCCTCCGGGGTCGATGCGGAGAGCGAGGCCTCGAGGCAGGTGACGAACTCGGCGATGAGCCGCCGCGACATCTCGTTGATGAGGCCGGTGCGGCCGAACTGGGCAGCCGGGCCGGAGAGGGTCACATCGGCATCGACCGTGACCTTCGTCCCCCCGTCGGCTGGCTCGAGCCTGTAGTCGACGGTGACCTGGCCGCGGGAACCGCCCTTGCGGTCGACGCCGCGGCCCTCGATGCGGGCCGACCGGTTCGCCTCGTCCGGCGTCACCACCGCGGTCCCCTCGAACGACGCCGTCATCGGGCCCAGCTTCGCGGCGAGCTTGCCCTCCCAGGCACCCTCGTCGTTCTGGCCGGTCAGCTCGGCACCGGGGAGGCAGCGAGCCACGGCAGGGATGTCCTGGAAGTAGGTCCAGACGGTGTCCGGGTCACGGGCGACGACGAACTCCTGGCTGATCTTCATGATTGCCCTGCGAGCCTAGTAACCATGCGGCTGCTGTTCATGGTGCCCCGTGCGCCCCTCCATCAGGTCCATGACGTGCGGCAGCAACCCGGCGATGGCCTCGAAGCTCTCCGTCGCGCCCTTCGGCGAGCCGGGCAGGTTCACCACCAGGGCACTCCCCACCGTGCCCGCCCGGGCCCGGCTGAGGGCGGCCATCGGGGTCGACTCCAGCCCCCGGGCCAGCATGACATGGACCAGGCCCGGTGCCTCCCGCTCCAGGACCGATGCGGTCGCCTCGGGGGTGACGTCACGCGGGCCGAAGCCGGTCCCGCCCGTGGTGAGCACCAGGAGCGAGTCGGCGGCGGCCCCGGCGATGGCGGCGGCGATGCGGTCCGCCTCGTCGGGGACGACGACCCGGTGCACCTCCTCCCAGCCCGTCTGCCGGAGCAGGTCCTCCAGGGCCGCACCGGAGAGGTCCTCGCGCACGCCCGCGGAGACGCCGTCGGAGACGGTGATGACGGTGGCCCGTCTCATCCCCACATGCGCGGGTCGACGTCGACCCCGCCCCGCAGCACGAGGATGTGGAACGACAGGGCCACGGCCATGAAGCCGGCGAACCCGACCGGCCAGGGCGTGTGCACCTCGTCCTCGGGGCCCGTCACCGTGGTCGTCCCCGGGGCCGCGGCGAGCGTGACGAAGAACATCAGGGCCGCCAGCGGCAGGGTCGGGATCACGTTCGACTGCTCGTCGGGCAGGAAGTACGGGATCGACAGGAACACCGACGCCACCGCCGGCACCAGGGCGATCCAGAAGCAGAGGCGCAGCCTCCGCCGGGCGTCGTAGACGAACCTGCGGTGCGGCGTGAACGCCAGGAACGCCGCCGCCGACGAGAGGGCCACGAGCAGCAGGCCGATGGCGCCGCCCGCGGCGATCACCATGTCCAGCCCGGCTGGCGGGTTCAGCTCGGCGTAGGCGCGGGCCAGTGGCGCCGCGTCGTCGAACGGGAGCAGCATCGCCTGGGTGAGCGCCTGACGCAGCAGGTGGAGCAGCACCCAGAGGAACACCAGACGGGGGATCCCGTACCCGCGCAGCGTCGGGTAGGCGAAGAGGAGCAGGACGCCGAGGATCAAACAGAACAGGAACCCGCCTGCCCAGGCGAGGTCCCCCGCTCCCGTGAACTCGACGCGGTTGGAGAAGACCCTCGCGTCCCCACCCATCATCTCGGCGAGCAGGCCCACACCCAGGTGGCCGGCCAGATGGGACAGCACGATCCCGAAGGTTGATCCGAGCATCGACGCCACCACCAGGCCGGTGCCGACGCGGCTCGCCTGGCGTGGAGCCGCCTCAGTTGCTGTGGAAACGTCACCGGTCACGCCCGACAATGCTAAACAGCGGCGGCTGACCGGACCGGCCCCACTACCGTCCGATCATGACCCCAGAGGCCGTCTACCTCCCCACCGACGACCCCAACGTCTACGAGTCCACCGAACTGGCCAACGCCGGCTGGTACGACCAGGGACAGCACGGGGGCGCCGTCGCCGCACTCGTCACCGGCCACGTCGAGGCCACCGTCCCGACCCTCACCCCCATGGAGGTGGCGCGGGTCTCGCTCGAGCTGTTCCGGGTCGTCCCCCTGGTGCCGCTGCGGATCGAGACCCGGATCATCCGGGAGGGGAAGCGTATCCAGACCGTCGAGGCGCAGCTGATCGACCCCGAGGGGACCGTCCTCACCCATGCGCTCGTGCAGAGGCTCAGGGTGGCCGACCGGCCCATCCCGCCGGAGGCGCAGACCCCGGCCGCGCCGCTCCCGGCCCCCGAGGGCTGCCCGCCCATGTCCTTTGAGAACCGCCCGTCCAAGGTGATGTTCCACAGTGACGCCATGGAGTTCCGGGCGGTCGAGGGGAGCCTGAACGAGCCGGGGCCTGCAACCGTGTGGATGCGCCTCACGGTGCCCGTGATCGCCGGCCGCCCGGTCACCCCGGCGCAGCGGGCGGCACTGGCGGGCGACTTCACCAACGGGATATCGGCGAGCCTCGACCTGGCCGAGTGGGTCTACATGAACAGCGACCTGACGGTCACCATCGGCCGCCTGCCGGAGGGTGGGTGGGTGCCGTGTCCGGCGAGTCCACCCGCCCCGGCCCCGGACGCGGGTTCACGCATGCCCGTCTCTGGGACCGGGCAGGACGCATCGGCCAGGCCAGCCAGACCCTCTTCCTGGACCGGACATGAGCGGCTACGAGGTCACGTCGCGCAACAAGGTGAGGCGGCTGGAGGGCCGGGCCCACTACGACCGGGAGACGGTCCATGCCGTCCTGGACGCCGCACTCGTCTGCCATGTCGGGATCGTCCGGGAGGAGGGCCCGCTGGTGGTGCCGACCATCTTCGGCCGGATCGACGACACGGTCTACTTCCACGGCTCGGTGGCGTCGGGGAACCTCCGGGCGATGCGGGCGGGTACCGAGGTCTGCGTGGCGGCGACCGTCGTCGACGGCATCGTCCTGGCCCGGTCGCTCTTCAACAGCTCGATGAACTACCAGTCGGTGGTCGCCTTCGGACGGTCGCGCCAGGTGAGCGACCCCGGGGAGCGTGAGGCCGCGTTGAAGGCCATCTCGGACCACGTCCTGCCGGGCCGGTGGGAGGACGCCCGGCGGCCCGACCACACCGAGGACCTCCAGACGGCGGTGGTGGCCGTCGACATCGAGCAGGCGTCGGCGAAGGTGCGTGACTGGGGCGTCGGGGATGAGCCCGAGGAGGACCTCGAGCTGGACGTCTGGGCCGGGGTCCTCCCGCTCCGCATGGTCACGGGCGAGCCGCAGCCTGACCCGAAGCTGAGGCCGGGGATCGAAGTGCCCGGCTACGTACGGGACCGGGAGTAGCGGGGCTCGATCCCCGCCGCCTCCGCCAGGGTCCGCACCCAGTCGGCCATCGAGTCGATCGTGACGTGGGCATTGAGCCCGCTGGGGTTGGGGCCGACCCACAGCTCCGCCCCGGCGAGGTCCTCGGGCTGGCGACCCATCACCGCCCCGGGGCGATCGAACGCGGTGCGATAGGCCGTGACGCCGAGGATGGCAACCACCTTCGGGCCGATGGAGGCGACCCGATCGGTGAGCCGGGTCGCTCCCGCCCTCAGGTCGTCGGCGGAGAGCTCGTCGGCGCGGGCCGTGGCGTGCTCGACGATGTTGGTGATGCCGATGCCCGCCGCCACGAGGTCGGCCCGCTGGGCGTCGGTGAGCCCGGTGGACGCGTCCAGGTCCCAGTCGACGATGCCGGCTCGACGCAGCGCCGGGTAGAAGCGGTTGGACGGGTGGCAGAAGTGGGTCTGACGCGCCGCGGTCATCAGCCCGGGGTTGATCCCGACGAAGAGGAGACGCGTGCCGTCACCGACCAGGTCGGGCACGGTGCGACCGCGATGGGCCTCCAGCTCCTCCCGGGTCAGCCGGGCCACCGGTCAGTGGGCGTGGGCGGCGTAGTACGGGTTGGTGCCCGAGGCGTGGTCGGTCACGTCGACGACACCCGTGAGCTCGCCCTCGAAGGCCTCGAGCAGCGCCCGCTCTATGCCCTGGCGGAGGGTGACGGCGGCGAGACCGCAGCCCTGGCAGCCGCCCATGAGACGCAGGTACGCGGTGGTCCCGTCGATGGAGACCAGCTCGGCTGCGCCGCCGTGGCCGGCAATCGCGGGGTTGATGGTCGAGTTGAGGAAGGAGGCGACCCGCTCGGCCAGCGGACCGTCCAGGCTCCCCGGCACGTCCACCGAGCCCAGGAACGGCGACTTCGGCGTGTTGGGGTTGTTCATCGCCAGACCCTGGTCGGTCAGCTCGAGCGTGGCGCCGTCGAGCTTCTCGACGTCCCGGGCCGGGAAGATCACCGCCAGGTCCCCGTGACGCTCCAGCAGCCAGTCCTCGCCCTGGTCCGACAGCGGGACGAAGGCGAGCTCGTAGGCGTACTGGAGACCCCTCACCCCGGCGACCTCGATGGAGAGGGCGAACTCCTCGTCGCCCGGCTCCTGGTCGCGGAGCTTGATGATCATGTCCAGGGCATCCGGGGTGATGGTGAGTACCTGCATCTGAGACATCACCACGAGACTAGCGACGAGGACCCCGTATTCCACTGCGAGGTCGTACGATGACCAATATTCTCCCAATGACCACGGCCACTTTCAACCCTCGATCCACCCTCGACCTCTACTTGAGGTTCAGACCTTACGCGCGGTGTTGCGCGTAAGACGATTTTGTCATTTTCCATGGAGACCGTGCTCGTCTTCGCCGCCGGTGACCCCCTCCCCCGCTCGATGGCCGGGGACATCCCCGAAGCGGCCCTGGTGATCGCAGCGGACGGGGGCCACCGTCTAGCCGACGCCCTGGGGTGGCGCATCGATGTCCTCGTCGGGGACCTCGACTCCACCGGGACGGTCCCCGAAGGCGTCAATGTGCAGGCACATCCCACCGACAAGGACGCCACCGACCTGGAGCTGGCCCTGGAGCTCGCCGTCGCACGAGACCCGCGCCGGATCGTGGTGGTGGGTGGCGCGGGCGGGCGGCTGGACCACGAGCTGGCGGTGGCCGGCGTGATCGCCTCGACCCGCTGGGCAGGCGTGGGCGAGATCGACTGGGTGTCGGGGCGAGGCCGCAGCCACGTGGTCCGGGGGACGCGCCGGCTCCACGGCGAGGTAGGGGCGACGCTCACGCTCCTCGCCATGGGCGGCCCCGTGACGGGGCTGACCACGAGCGGGCTCCACTGGGAGCTCCGGGACGCGACCCTGCATCCCGGGAGCTCCCTGGGGGTGTCCAACTACCTGGAGCGGACGGCGGTCGAGATCAGCGTGGGGAGCGGGACGCTCCTCGCCGTCTTCCCCGCCTAGACGCCGAGACTGGCCGCGACCGACGGGTCGAGTGCCGTGTAGCCCTCGAGGTACGCCTTCCGCTCCGACTTGAGCCGGGCGACCACGTCCTCGTACTCGGCCAGCCTGCCGGTCCGCTCGTAGAGCCGTCTGGGCTGGAGCAGCTCGATGTCGTCGATGCCGTTCACCGAGGAGGCCACCAGGTAGCCGAAGTCGGGGTCCTCCTCCCACTGGATCGTCCCCTCGACGATGCCCTGGACGATCGCCGACGAGTCGGGGATGGTCACCTTCTTGGAGCCCTCCCCTTCGCCACCGATCCGGCCGGTGTTGAGCACGAACGCCTCGAGGTCCGGGACGGTGTCCAGCAGCTCGAGCAGGCGGTTGCCCTGCATGGCGTCGTCGTCGAAGAAGAACGGGTTGGTGCCCGGCACCCGCAGGCTCTTCCCCGCCTCGGCGGCGCCGCCGGCATCGGTGCCCTTCGTCTCGCCGAGCATGAAGTACGCCACGATCTGCTCCCGGTTCAGCTTCGACACCGCCGGGATGACGTGGTCGGAGCGGTTGAGGATGAGCAGGTAACGGGCAGGCGGCACGTCACGCGGGTCGCGGTGCCGGATGTTCGCCAGCGGGAAGGTGCAGCGTCCGTTCGACGTGTAGGAGGTGTCGAAGAAGTCGACCTTCCCGTTCTCGTCGACGGACACGTTCTCCAGCCAGGCGTCCGGGCGGGTGGTGCCGCCGTAGATGGTCGGCTCGTCGTCCGGATCGAGACCGAAGGTCTTGGCGAAGCAGCCGGCCTCGGTGGTGTGGATGGTCCCGCCCGGCATGAGCGCCACGAAGTCGTCCTGGACCGGGAGCGAGCCCAGCTGCTGGCGGAACGTGGTCGTGGTCTTGCCGGTGCCGGAGAGGCCGATGATCAGCATCGACTCCTCCTCCCCGCTCCGGGTGACCTCGGCCGGGAAGGTCTTCAGCCCGGCGTGGAGGGCCAGGCCGCCGCGGTCGTAGACGAGGCGGTTCCACATCCGGAGACCGCCCATCTTGGACTCGCCGAAGTAGTCGGACCCGAATACACGGGTGGTCCAGTTGTCCAGGTCGATGATGATCAGCTTGTCGTCCGGCTTGCCCGGGGCGGGCAGGCCCGGCGTGTAGATCACGGTGAACTCGGGCTCCCAGGCATCGTCCTTGGGGAAGTAGAGATGCTTCTGCATCCCGGGGATGTTCGGCTGCGACTTCTCGATGTAGAGGCGGCAGCCGGTGCGGAACTCCGGGTCGGGGCCGATGTAACCCTCGACCAGGATCATGTCCTGCTGGGCGATGTACTCGTCCTGCCGGCGGGCCCATTCGTCCGCCTCCTCCCTGGAGATCCGGTTCTTCGGGATCTCACGGTCGGACACGAAGAACGTGGACGGTCCTAGGCGCGAGGTCGTGAGCGCGCGGTAGTTGAGGTTGCCGAACTCGGTCACCTGGATCCTCGGGTGCTGAAGGGCCAGCTCCCGGAGGAGCTCCTGGTCGGGGTTGGCCGTCACCGACCTCGCCGGGGGCAGATTGGAGTACGTGATCGCTCTCCTCCTTGGATGCTGGCGACAGGGTAACGACTTGGGGGCCACCCTATCGCCAGGGGACCTCCGCCGGCATCGTCTCGCCCCTGAGACCGGCCACCAGGTTGGCGACCGCCAGCTCCGCCATCGCCCTCCTCGTGGGCTCCGACGCGCTCCCGATGTGGGGCGTCACCAGGCAGTTGGGGAACCCGAGCAGGGGATGGTCCGGCGGGAGCGGCTCGGGGTCGGTGACGTCGAGCGCGGCCCCGGCGATCTCGCCGTTCGCCAGCGCCGCCACCAGGTCGTCGGTCACCACCACCTCGCCGCGCGCCACGTTGACCAAGTAGGACCCCTCCCCCATGGCCTGCAGCTGGGGCCGGCCGACCAGGCCCCGGGTCTCGCCGGTGAGCCGAGTGCACAGCACCACGGCGTCGGCGACCCGGAGCAGCTCGTCGAGCCCGAGCTTCCGGCCCGGGCCTTCCGACCGCGGCGACGAGTAGACGAACTCCATCCCGAAACCCGAGGCCCGCCTCGCCACGGCGGAGCCGACGCGGCCCATCCCGACGATCCCCAGGGTCATCCCGTGGAGGTCGCCTCCGGTCAACCAGAAGGGAGACCACGGTCCCCACGCCCCTTCCCGGACGGCCCGCTCCCCCTCCGGGATGCGTCGGACGATCGCGGCCAGGAGGGCGAACGCGGTGTCGGCGACGGTCTCCGTGAGCACGCCGGGCGTGTGGCCCACCTTCAGGCCGCGGCGGTGGCAGGCGGCGACGTCGATGTTGTCGACCCCGACGGCCATCTGGGACACGACCTCGAGCTGGGGAGCCGCGTCGAGCACGGCGTGGTCGATCGGGTCGGTGAGCATGCAGAGCAGGCCCCTCGCGTCCCGGACCGCCTCGAGCAGGGCTTCCCGCGGGATCGGGCGGTCGTCGCCCCACACCCACGTCTCCCCCACCTCGTGTAGCGGGGCCAGGATCTCCTCGGGCAGGTTCCTCGTGACGACTATCTCGGCCACGGCGTCCGAGGGTATCGGGCCGTTCCAGGAGCCGCCATGCCGCGCCGATACCATCACCGATGATGCGGGGCCGAGTGATCACGATGGTCCTGGCGGGGACGGTCCTCGCCGGCTGCGCCGCGGCTCCGGCGTCCCCACCGCCCGCACCGACCACCACGACGGCCCCCGCCGTGGCGACGACCACGACGACCGCTCCGGGGCCGTTGCTCCCCGGGTATCAGGGGTTCGACTCGACCTACGAGCTGGACGGCACCCTGGTTGCCATCCTGGGGGCGGAGATCCCGGTGTATGCCAGGCCGGGCGACACCGAGCCGAAGGTGGTCATGCCGGCCACGACGATCCTGGGGACGACCACCGTCCTCGCCACCACCGGGCCGCCGGTGGACGGCTGGATCGAGGTGATGCTCCCGATGCGCCCCAACGGCTCCACCGGGTGGGTTCCGGTCGACGAGGTGGCGCTGTACGTGGTGCACCACCGCATCGAGGTCGACCTCAGCGACCGGGAGCTCATCTACTACGTCCGGGACAAGGAAGTGCTCCGCACCACGGTCGCCATCGGCAACGACCGAAGCCCGACCCCGACGGGGACCTTCTTCGTCACCGACAACGTGCGGGTCTCGAGGAGTAGCGGGCCGTGGGGACCCGCGGCGCTGGGGCTGTCGGCCCGCTCCGACACCATCACCGAGTTCAACGGCGGCGACGGGATCATCGGGATCCACGGGACCAACCGGCCGGACACGATCGGGAAGGCGGCCTCGCTGGGCTGCATCCGGGTGCCCAACGACATCGCCCTGAGGCTCAACGAGCTGGTCCCGCTGGGAACGATCGTGGAGATACGGGCCTGAGCCGCAGGCCCAGGCCCGTGGCACGCGCTATTCGGCCAGCTTCTGGCCGAGGAGCATGATCTCGTCGGTGTTGGACTCCGGGATCACGTACTCGCCGATGTCCCGGATGGTGTCCATGTTGGCCGCGATGTCCTCGACGGTCGGGACCACGCCCTTGCCGGCGAACCAGCCGGGGTTGGTGGCAATGAACACCCGGCCGTAGCGGCCGCCACCGGCCGTGAAGATCTGGTGGGTGTACTGGTTGGCCTCCGAGCAGAGATAGACCACCAGCGGCGTCACCAGCTCCGGGGCCACGTACTCGGCGAGCGGGCCGAGCAGGTCCTCGGTCATGCGGGTCCGGGCGATCGGGGCCACCGCGTTGGAGAGGATCCCGTACTTGGCGCCCTCGATGGCGAGCACGTTGCTCAGGCCGACCAGGCCGGCCTTGGCGGCGCCGTAGTTGGTCTGCCCGAAGTTGCCGAACAGGCCCGAGGCCGAGCTGGTGAAGACGAACCGGCCGTAGCCGTTCTCTCGCATCACCTGGAACGCCGGGAGCGAGACGTGGAACGCGCCCCTGAGGTGGACGTCGATGACGGCGTTCACCTCCTCCATGGTCATCTTGGAGAAGGACTTGTCCCGGAGGATCCCGGCGTTGTTGATGACGATGTCGACCTTCCCGAATGCGTCGACGGCGGCCTGCACGATCGCCTTGCCCCCATCCTCGGTGGCCACGGAGTCGTAGTTGGGGATCGCCTCGCCGCCCAGCGCCTCGATCTCGGCCACCACCTTGGCGGCCGCGGTCTGGTCCGAGCCGGTCCCGTCGACGGCGCCTCCCAGGTCGTTGACCACCACGCGGGCGCCGCGCCGGGCCAACTCCAGGGCGTAGGTCCGCCCCAGGCCGCCGCCGGCACCCGTCACGATGGCCACGCGGCCATCGAAGGTGATCGTGTCACTCATTCCCTACCTCCAGGATGTCGGATCAGACGCCCGTGTACATGGCATCGATCTCGTTGGCGTACTTCTCCAGCACCACGTTGCGGCGCAGCTTGAGGGACGGGGTCAGCTCACCGGTGTCGGGGCCCCACTCGTCCGGCACGATGTACCACTTCTTGATCTGCTCGACGCGGGACACCGTGGCGTTCGCCGCCTCGATGGCGGCCGCGATCTCCTCGTGCACCTTCGGATGCCGGGAGAACGAGGCCAGGTCGGTGTACTCGATGCCGTGCGCCGCCGCCCACGCCGGGGCCTCCTCGGCGTCCAGGGCAATGATCATGGTGAGGAACTTCTTCCCGTCACCGACCATCGCGGCCTTGGAGATCAGCGGGTGGTTGCCCAGCATGGTCTCCATGTGGGCGGGTGCGACGTTCTTGCCGGCCGCCGTGATGATGATGTCCTTCTTCCGGCCGACGATCCAGATGAATCCGTCCTCGTCGATCCGGGCCAGGTCGCCGGTGTAGAGCCACCCGTCCTCGCCGAAGGTCTCGGCGGTCTGCTCGGGCAGCTTGTAGTACCCGGCGGCCACGATCCCGCCCTTGATGGCGAGCTCGCCGTCCTCCCCGATCTTCGCCTCGACGCCGGGGAGCGGCTTGCCCACCGACCCGATCCGGAAGGCGCCCGGCAGGCACGCCGTCGCCGGGCCGGTGTTCTCGGACATCCCGTAGATCTCGAAGAGCGGGACGCCGAGGGTGAGGAAGAACTTGACCAGGTCGGGGCTGATCGGAGCAGCCGAGGTGATGGCGATCTCCAGCTGGTCCATGCCGAGCTGGTCGCGCACCTTGGACAGGACGATCTTGTCGAGCAGACCGGCCATCGCCGGTCCCTTCTTGCCCCGCTCCTCGGCGAGGACCCGCTTCTCGTTCAGCTCCAGCGCCCTGTCGAGGAGCTTCTTCTTGACGCCGGTCATCTCCTCGAACCGGGCGTGGAGACGGGCGGCGAACTTCTCGTACACCCGGGGCACGCCCACGAACAGGTTGGGCCGGGCCGCCTGGATGTACTCGAGGACGTTGGACAGGTTCGGGCAGTACCAGACCTGGCCGGCCAGGTAGGTGCCCAGGTAGTGGGTGGCGATCCGCTCGGCGATGTGGGCCAGCGGCAGGTACGACACCATGCGGAAGCCGGGCTTGAGGTCGGCCGCCCGCACCATGGACTCCAGGGTCCACATCACGTTGCGCTGCGTGATCATCACGCCCTTCGGCGTGCCGGTGGTCCCGGAGGTGTAGATCAGCGTGGCCAGGTTCCCGGGGGTCACCGCCCGGGCAGAACGCTCCACCGTCTTCGGGTCGCTGGCGAGGCGGCTGGCGCCGCGGAGCATCAGGTCGTCCCAGCTGAGCACCCAGTCGAGGGTGTCGTAGTTCTCGGCGCCCTCCATGAGGACGACGTAACGGAGGTTCGGGAGGTCGGACCGGATCTCCTCCCACCGCTTCATGAACTCGAGGTCCTCGAGGATGGCGACGGTGACCTTGCAGTTGTCCGCGATGTACTGGACCTGCGAGGAGACCAGCGTCGAGTAGATGGTGACCGGGGTGGCCCCGGCGTGGACGACGCCGAAGTCGGCGATCACGTGCTCGGGGCGGTTGGAGGCCTGGATGGCGACGAACTCGCCGTCACCCACCCCCAGGGTCTGCAGGCCGGCAGCGACCTGGTGGATCTGCTCCCGGTACTCGGCCCAGGTGAGACTGGCCCAGCCATCGCCGTCCTTCCAGTGGATGGCGGGCTGGCCGCCGTACTGCTCAGCGTTCCGGTCGAGAAGGTCGACGATGGTCTTGCCTTCGACGAGGGCATCGATCTCGGCCCTCTCCTTGAGGACTGCCTGGTCAGTCACTGAACCTCCAAGTAGATCAGGCGACAGCGCCGCTGCTACGGAGCTTACCGATGTCCTGCTCGGTCCGGCCGAGCAGGGCGAGGATCAGGTCGGTGTCCCTCCCGGGTGCCGAGGGCGGCGCAGGCGCGCCGACCGGTGTCCCGGAGAACCTCGGGGCGGGCGCCGGCTGGACCACGCCCTCCACCTCGACGAAGGTCCCCCGGGCGGCGTTGTGGGGGTGCGAGGGTGCCTCGGCCATGTCGAGGACGGGGGCGACGCAGGCATCGGAGCCGGAGAAGGCCTCCTCCCACTCGGCCCTGGTGCGGGAGGCGAACACCTCGGCGAACCGGGCACGGAGCGCCGGCCACCCGGAGCGGTCGTGCTGATGCGGCAGGTCCTCCCCCTCCAGCCCGAGGACCCGGAGCAGCTCGGCGTAGAACTGCGGCTCGATGGCGCCCACCGCCATGTGCCCACCGTCGGCGGTGCGGTAGGTCGTGTACCAGGGGGCGGCCCCGTCGAGCATGTTGTCCTCCCGCTTCGGGCTCCAGAATCCTGCCGCCCGCAGACCATGCTGGAAGGCCATGAGCAGGGCCGACCCGTCGACCATGGCCGCGTCGACGACCTGGCCCTTCCCGGTGGCGCGGGCGGAGAGGATCCCGGCGAGGACGCCCACGGCGAGGAGCATCCCTCCCCCGCCGAAGTCGCCTACGAGGTTGAGAGGAGGTACCGGATCGGCTGCGGTGCCGATCGACCCGAGCACGCCGGACAGGGCGATGTAGTCGATGTCGTGGCCGGCCCGCTCGGCGAGGGGGCCGTCCTGGCCCCACCCGGTCATGCGACCGTAGACAAGGCGTGGGTTGCGCTCCAGGCAGACGTCGGGGCCGAGACCGAGGCGCTCGGTGACTCCGGGCCGGAACCCCTCGAGGAGGGCGTCGGCCCGCTCCACGAGGTCCAGCACCACCCCGACGCCGTCGGGGTGCTTGAGGTCGACGGCGATCGAGAGCTTCCCACGGTTGAGGAGATCGGTGTAGGCGCCGGGACCACCGGTCCCGGGGCGGTCGACGCGGACGACGCGGGCGCCGAGGTCGGCGAGGACCATCCCGCAGAAGGGGGCAGGGCCGATCCCTGCGAGCTCGACGACCGTCACGCCCTCCAGCGGACCCATCCTCACCCTCCGACGATCTCGAAGTCCACGATCAGGTCCGGAGCGTATCCGCCGTCACCGGTGGGCCGGAACGCTCCCCGGTAGAGGCTGCGGCGAAGCGACGCCGTCAGCGGGTCGAGCGCCCGCAGCGTGGCCGGGTCCTCCGGCATGGAGGTCACGGCGATGCGGACCTCGCCGCCGAGGGCGGCCGCCACCTCGAACGGCCCGTCGTGTGGCCCCTGATCGGCTACCGGGCCCTGGAACGCCCAGACCACCGGCCGGCGGAAGAGAGGGATCACCACGAGGTGGCCCAGCACCTCCTGATCGATCTCCTCGATGAGGGCACGGCGCTCGTCGTCGTCGACGGTCCGGAGGGCGGCCTCGATCTTCCCGTCGAGGTCGGGGGAGCAGAGCCGGCCGATGTTCAGTTCCCCGCCACACCGGTAGAGGTCGAGGATGGAGGTCGGGTCGGCAGGCGCCTCCCAGGAGAACGCGACGACGTCCCACCCGTCACCCCCCAGGAACCCGGAGTTGAAGAGGTCGGCAGGGAGCCTCAGGTCGGGCACCACCCGGATGCCCGCCTCGCCCAGGTCGGCGGTCGCCCGCTCCAGCATCGCCACCCGCCACGGGTCGCCCGCGGTGGTGGCCCAACGGAGGACCAGGGGTGTCCCGTCACAGACCAGCACACCGTCGGTGCCGGGCCGGCACCGGTCCGGGAGCACCGCGACCGGCTCGGGCCGGCCGGACCCCGCGGCGAACACGAGCCTGCCCACCGCGGAGAGAAGCGGTCGCGCCTCCGGGTCCACCGTCCCGACCGTGAGGTCCGCCAGTGCCTGGCGGTCCAGGGACGAGACGACCCAGGCCCTGATCCCGGCGTCGGCGAGGAGCGGGTTGGCCAGGTTGAAGGTGATCATCTCCCAGTCGGGGCCCGGCGTCACCACCGTCGAGAAGCCACCCAGGTCCCGGAGCTCGGCGACCGCCCAGTCGGGAGCCCCGGGCAGCCACGCCATGTCGGCCTCCCCGCGCCGCAACGCCTGGATCACCCCCCTGACACCGTCGGCCGGCACGGCGGTGACGGTCACGCCGTCGCCGGACCACACCCCGTCACCGTCGGGAGCGAGGTCACCCGAGGTCGCGTCCGGGTCGTGCGCGGGCAGGACGACCTCGAAGAGGCGCTGGAACGGGGCGCCGATCCGGTCGAGGACGATCAGCACCTCCTTCTCCCCCACGGCCTCCACCGAGACGACGTCGGCATACAGCGGGTCGAAGGCCGGCCCCTCGCCTGCGGACTCGAAGGTGTGGACGAAGTCGGCCGCCGTCACCGGGACCCCGTCGTCCCACGAGGCGTCGGGGTCGATACGGAGCAGGATGCACCGTTCCCCGGAGCAGGGGGCATCGGTGCTGGTGGGAGCGGGCGCCGCGGTCGTCGAGGGAGTGGTCGTCGCGGTCGTCGGGGTCGAAGCCGTGGTGCACGCGGCGAGGAGCAGGACGGCGGCGAGGATCCTGGCGGTCACGCGGCCTACGGTAGGCAGGGTGATCACGGCATCTGGCGTGGCCACGTCCGCGGATCGGAAGCGATCCCGCCCGCCACGGGGGCGAACGGCAGGGCCGACGAGTGCACCTCGATCACGGTCTCCCGGTACAGGAGCAGCTGGGGCACCTCCCTCAGCAGGAGCGCCTCCATGGCCGCGGCGGCCTCGGCGACAGCGACAGGGTCCGGGGTCACCCGATAGCGGTCGGCGAGGTCGTCGAACCCGTCCGAGGCGAAGCCGGTGACGTTGGTCCCGCCCCAGAGCGCTGCGTCCTCCGAAGAGTGGAAGAGGTGGATCATCCGGGCGGCAGGGTCGGACGGCCCAGTGTCGCGCCAGCCGACCAGGGCGAGCGCCCAGGACCCGGCGCTCGCGGCGTCGATCGGAGGGAGGATCCGAGCGGGGAGGTCGGGCTCTGCCACCACCGTCACCTCGATCCCGAGCAGGGCCAGCCGCCCGGCGATCCACTCGCCCGCCCGGACACGCAGCGGGTCGCCGGCCGGGACCAGCATCTCCATCGGGCCGACCGGGGAGCCGCCCGGGAACCGGAGACCCCATCCCGCCGTGCCGCCTCCGGGTGGGACCTCCCACCGGAACCCGGCCTCCGTCAGAGCGGCGACCGAGGCCTCCACCCGGGCGCCCAGGTCTAGCCAGTCGCCGTCGAAGGTCCCGGGGCCCGAAGGCACCGTCTCGTCGGGACGCAGCCAGGAGTACGCCGGGAGGGCTCCCAGCTCCGCCGCCAGCTCGCGGCGATCGATCACCGCGGCGATGGCGAACCGGAAGGCCGGGTCGTCGAACGGGGCATGCCTCTGGTTCATCGCCAGGGCCCGGACCGATGAACGCGGGCTCACCGTGGTCGCCACGAGCGGGGACGCCTCCAGGCCCTCCACGACGTCGCCGGGGAGCCCGGAGACCCCGTCGGGGTCGGCCACCAGGTCGACCTCTCCCCGCTCCAGCGCCCGGTAGGCGTCCTCGCGGGAGCCGGCCACCACCCAGTCGATCGTCCCGGGTGCCGCCCGGGGCGGCTCGGGGGCCTCCAGGGAGTAGAGGTCGAAGCGGTCCGCCACTTCCCGGACCGAGTCCTCCCAGTGGTGCGCCGGTGCGAACGGGGCGAACCCCACCGCGCCGGGCCACAGGCCGGGCCAGGGCTCGGTCTCGAAACGGAACCGGAGGGTGTGGTCGTCGACCGCCTCCACCTCCACCCCGGCCGCGACGACGTGCTCACCGTCCAGGGCCAGCCGGCGGGCGGTCTCCAGGTAGAACACGAGGTCGGCCGCGGCGATGGGGGTCCCGTCGCTCCAGGTGCGGCCCGCGACGATCCCCTGTTCCACAACCCAGGTGTCGCCGTCGCGCCTGGGCACCCTGAGCGGGGGCGCGGCCAGGTCGGGAACCGGGTCGAGGGAGCTGCCGGCGAAGAGCGACGCGGTGTGCGCCCGGGCGACGACCCGGTCGGTCCACGACGCCCCCTCCCCCAGGGCGGCCCACCAGTTCGTCGCCGCCGGCCTCTCGACCAGGGCGACGCGCAGGGTGGGCTCGGGGACGGTCGTGGTGGTGGACGGCGCCGGGGTGGCGGCCGGGGTCGCCGTCGTGGTCGTCGCCGCGACCCGGCAACCCGCCAGCAGGGCGCAGAGCAGGAGGACGAATGCGGCCTTGCGGGTCAATCCGGTGTGGTGTCCGGGGTGGTGTCCGGGGTGCCGTTTCCCTCCGCCCGGGAGGCCATCAGCTCCACGTCGTCGAGCACGACCTCGTGACCGCGCCGGTACTCGCCGATGATCGCCTGGACGATGCCGGCCACGGGGAGGGCCAGGAGGACGCCCACACCGCCGAGCAGGTAGCCGCCGGCCAGGATGGCGCCGACCGTGATCGCGGGGTGGATCTCCATGGTCCGCTTGGTGATCCACGGGCCGACGACGAAGTTCTCCACCTGCTGGTAGAGCACGAAGATCACGACCACCCAGAGGACCGTCTGCAGGTCGTTGAAGGTGAGGGCGACGATGCCCGGGAGGATCATCGCCAGGTAGGTGCCCACGACCGGCACGAACTGGCTGAGCACGCCCACCCAGGCGCCGAGCGCCGGGGCGAACGGGACCCCGAGGAACTGGAGCGCCGCCCAGGAGACCCCGCCGGCGATCACCGCCAGCACCAGGCGGGAGTAGATGTACCCGCCCATCTTCTCCACGGCCACGTCCCAGACGTGCAGGGCCTGCATCTGGCTCTCCTTCGGCATGAAGGAGAGGACGGTGC